>CAMLDH010000001.1 GCA_946478765.1 uncultured Oxalobacteraceae bacterium
GCAGTGCCCACGTGGCGGAATTGGTAGACGCGCATGGTTCAGGTCCATGTGCCGCAAGGTGTGGGGGTTCGAGTCCCTCCGTGGGCACCATCATTTTATGGCCGTTTCCCCCTATCGGGGGTTGCACGCCTTATTTTCAAAATATCCTCTCAGTAATAACGTATTCGATATCTGCAAGGAATCGAATATTCTTCAATATTTCCACCAATATTTTGTGGCTGTCCAGCGACGAGCAGACGCCGACCCTGATTCCTATTTGCTGGTGTTTGCTTCGCCCTTTTTCGCCCATGCTGCGAGCTGAGGTGGGCGCAAGCTGTCGTATTCTTCGAATGGCTGATGAATCCAGGGATTGGTCTCCAGAAAATTCAGGTAAAAATCCGGGCGAATCGATGAGCACAATTTACACCAGATCACGGCGGATTTGACCTCGGCGACAGCCGGAAAATTGTCCTTCAGATGCCGCTGAACCTTCTCTAGCGTTACACCGGAATCGACCAGATCATCGAGCAGCAAAACTTTGCCTGACAATGAACCTTTTGTCATCGTGATGTACTTCGCAATGTCCAGAATGCCGCGCACGGTACCTGAATCCTCGCGATAGGAACTGGCAGCCATGATCGCCAGCGGCACATCGAAAATGCGGGAGAAAATGTCGCCTGGCCGCAGGCCGCCGCGCGCCAAGCATAATACCTGATCGAACTTCCAGCCTGACTCGTGCACGATCTGCGCAAGTTTGACTATCGCGTGATGGTAGTCATCCCACGATACCCACAAATCCTTGTCAGTCGATTCCGGCAACTTGTTCTCCCTACCGTTTCTTTATTCGAACGGATGACGCAACACGATCGTTTCTTCGCGATCAGGCCCGGTCGAAACCATGTCGATCGGCACACCGACCAATTCTTCGATCCGCTTGATATACGCACGCGCATTCGCCGGTAGCGCCGCCAACGATTTTGCGCCGACGGTCGATTCTTTCCAGCCGGGCATCTCTTCGTAAATCGGCTCGCAGCGCGCAGCATCTTCCGCGCCAACGGGGAAAATATCGACTGCTTTTCCACCCAGCGTATAACCGGTGCACAATTTCAACGATTCGAGGCCATCCAATACGTCGAGCTTGGTCAGGCACATGCCCGAAACGCCGTTGATCTGGACCGAACGCTTGAGCAATGCCGCATCGAACCAGCCGCAGCGGCGTGCGCGTCCGGTAACGGTGCCGAATTCGTGTCCGACGCTGGCAAGGTGCTTGCCGACACCGGCATCGGTTGCCAATTCGGAGGGGAACGGGCCGGAACCGACGCGCGTCGTATAGGCCTTCGTAATGCCCAAAATGTAATGCAGCATATTCGGCCCTACTCCCGAACCGGCCGCTGCATTACCGGCCACGCAGTTACTGGAAGTGACGAAGGGATAGGTGCCGTGATCGACATCCAGCAGACTGCCTTGCGCACCTTCGAACAGCAGATGTGCCCCGGCCTTGTGGGCAGCATACAACGCGCTCGATACATCGGTGACCATAGGCGCGATACGCGGCACGTTGGCCAGTGCATCGTCCAGCGTTTTTTGATAATCGACCGCCTGCGCCTTCAGATAGTTTGTCAGTACAAAATTATGATAGTCGAGGTTTTCCAGCAATTTCTCGGCAAAGCGGTTTTCGTTCAGCAAATCAGCGACACGGATGGCGCGCCGCGCAACCTTGTCTTCGTAAGCCGGGCCAATGCCTTTGCCGGTCGTGCCGATTTTTGCGGCTCCGCGCGCGGTTTCGCGTGCGGCATCCAGTGCGGTGTGATACGGCAGGATCACCGGGCAGGCTTCCGACACTTTCAGGCGCGACGCGACTTCCACACCGATGGCCTGCAGTTTGTCGATTTCGCGCAATAAATCGGGCACCGACAATACGACGCCATTGCCGATATAACAGGCGACGCCCGCGCGCATGATGCCGGAAGGGATCAATTGCAGTGCTGTCTTTTTCCCGCCGATCACCAGCGTGTGGCCGGCATTATGTCCACCTTGGAAGCGCACCACGCCTTGCGCATGATCGGTCAGCCAATCGACGATCTTCCCTTTTCCCTCGTCGCCCCACTGGGTACCGATGACGACGACATTTTTCGCTAAATTTTTTTGTGACATCGCTTAACCTAATTTTTTGAGAATCCAGTTTCCGTTTTCAAGCACGATCGCACGATCGCAATCAAACTCCTCCTGGTCGTTTTCATGACCCGGCAGATTTTGAATGACGACTTCGCCGACCTTGCGCAATTCAACGATTTTTTCACGCAGCATAGGGTCCCTGCTCCACGGAGCCCGAATTGAACGCTTGCGTTCTGCCAGCGGCAACAAGCGCGCGAGTTCACGCAAATCCATCGAGAAGCCGGTCGCCGGACGCGCACGTCCGAACGCTTCTCCGACGTGGTCGTAACGACCGCCGCGCGCGACTGCGTTCGGCAGTCCCGGCACATAGATCGCAAACATCGCCCCGCTCTCGTACTGGTAGCCGCGCAAGTCGGCCAAATCGATGGTCACGCTTGCACCACCGGCCAGCTTGACCAATGATTCCAGTTCGTCCAATGCTTTCGCGATACCGGGCAGTTGCGGCAACAAGGCGCGCGCGCGCGCAATCACTTCCACATCGCCGTAGAGGTTTGGAAGCGCCAGCAATGCGGCTCTCGTTGCGCCTTGATAGCCTGCGGCAATTGTATGCAGACCCGGCATATCCTTGGCACGCAGCAGAACATGCAGCTCAGCCTCGTTTTCCTTTGCACGTTTATCGTTGTCGATGATGGCACGCAGCACACCGACATGGCACAGATCCATGCGCACCTGCGTAAAACCGGCCAGCGCCAATGATGCCAGAGCCAGTTCCTGAATTTCGGCATCAGCCTCCAGGCCTGCATGCCCGTAAATTTCGGCGCCGATCTGCAGTGGCTCACGGGTTGCATGCAAACCAAAGGGGCGCGTGTGCAACACGCTGCCTACGTAGCACAGGCGCGTGACCGATGAGCGGTTGAGCAAATGTGCGTCGATCCGCGCAACTTGGGTCGTCATGTCAGCGCGCAGACCCATGGTTCGGCCCGATAATTGGTCAACCAGCTTGAATGTACGTAAATCGGTATCTTGTCCGGCGCCAGCCAACAGCGACTCAAGATATTCCAGCATGGGGGGCATCACGAGCTCATACCCATACAAGCGGAAATTGTCGAGTATCACACGACGCAGTTCTTCAATCTTGCGCGCTTCGGACGGCAAGACATCGGCGATATTTTCAGGGAGAAGCCAATTCGGCATGAGAGAAAGAGAAATACGTCAGGAAAATAAGTGGACAAGACCGAGCGTCACGCATCCACATATCAATGCGATCAATTCGAAAAACGGATTTGCCCGTCCGAAAACTGGGTAATCCGATTAAATGCGTCGCGCCATTGCCTGGGGAAGAGGAATGGAATGACGCATTCCAGCAACAGTATCATCCCAAGCGCGACTACCAGAGAGCTTTTCACGACGCGCCGCGTCACTTTTTGCCATTACCCGATCCCGCATTCTTGAAGTACTTGAAGAAATCGGAATTGGGGTCCACCACCATCAGGTCGCTTCGATTCTTGAAGCTGGCGCGGTAGGCTTCCAAGCTGCGATAAAATTTGTAAAATTCCGGGTTTTGGCCGAATGCCTGTGCGTAGATCTGCGATGCCTTCGCATCGCCCTCGCCCCGAATATTTTCGGCGTCGCGATACGCCTCTGCCAATATCACCGTGCGCTGACGATCCGCGTCGGCACGTATCTTTTCAGACTCGGCCGAACCGGTTGAACGAAGCTCATTGGCGACACGGGTGCGCTCTGCTTTCATCCGGTCGTAGACCGAGTTATTGATTTGCTCGACATAGTCGACGCGCTTCAGGCGCACATCAATGATTTCCACGCCAATTTGCCTGGCTTCTTCCGCAACCTTTTTGCGGATTGCGTCCATCACCTTGCTGCGCTCACCCGAAATGACTTCGCGCACGGTACGCTTGGTGATTTCATCGTTCAGCGCTGCCTTGACGATCTGCGACATGCGATCCTGCGCACGGCGTTCATCGCCGCCAAAACTGACGAAATACAGCTTCGGTTCGGTGATATGCCACTTCACGAATGCATCGACGAGGATATTCTTTTTCTCGGCAGTGATGAAGCGATCCGCCTCGGGCGTATCCAGTGTCAGTATCCGCTTATCCAGGAACAAGACATTCTGGAACGGCGGTGGCAATTTGAAATGCAGGCCGGGTTCGTTGATGACCTTCTTGACTTCACCGAGCGCAAAGACAATCGCGTACTGGCGTTGATCAACCACGAACAAGGTTGAAAATAATACGATCAGCGCCAAGAGCGCGACGATAGAGTAGGAAATAAGGCGATTCATTATCTTGTCTCCCGATCGCGGGAGTCGCGGCCTTCACGGTTGCGGGTGTCCTTTTGTCGCTGACTGTCCAGCGATTGCAAAGGGTCCGGAGCCGGAGCAACGCCGGCAGCACCCGATGACGGCGCAACTCCTGATTTCCCGCCGGCTGCATCGTTCGCAGCCGACTGTGCAATCAGCTTGTCGAGCGGCAGATAGATCAAGTTGTTGCCGCTCTTCGCATCCACCATTACCTTCGTCGTATTCGAAAAAATCTGTTGCATGGTTTCGAGGTACATCCGGTCTCGCGTGACCGCCGGCGCCTTCTGGTACTCCGTCAATACTTGCTTGAAGCGCGACGCGTCGCCCTGCGCATTCGCGATGACCCGAGCCCGATAGGCTTCCGACTCCTGCATCAGACGCGAAGCAGCGCCGCGCGCCTTCGGAATCACATCGTTGGCATATGCCTGCCCTTCATTTTTCTGGCGTTCGCGATCCTGGCCCGCTTTTACTGCGTCGTCGAATGCCGCCTGCACCTGCTCGGGTGGCTGCACGCCCTGCATCGTGACATTCGTGACCTGTACACCTGCCTGATAGCGATCAGCAATTTGCTGCATCAACAGGTTGACGTCGAGAGCGACCTTCTCGCGGCCCTCATAGAGTACGAAATCCATCTTGCTCTTGCCCACAATTTCGCGAATCGATGATTCGGCGACCTGCTTGACCGTATCTTCTGGATCACGATTACTGAATACCCATTCGGATGCGTTTTTCAGTTTGTACTGAACGGCAAATTGAATATCGATGATGTTCTCGTCCTCTGTCAGCATCAGCGCTTCCTTGGGCTGCTTGTTCTTGACGCTGGAACGATAACCCACCTCGACGGTGCGAACTTGCGAAACATTGACGATTTCATGGCTTTGAATCGGATACGGCCAGCGCCAGTTGAAGCCGGCAGGCGTCATATGGCTATATTTACCGAACGTCAATACCACGCCCGTTTGACCTTCCTGGACGATAAAAAAACCACTGACCAACCATAAAAAAAGAACGATGACCGCGATCACGCCTGCCCCAACGCCTGCGCCCCGTATATCAGGTGTAAAGCCACCTCCACCGGAATCCCCGCCGCCTTTATTGCCGAATAAACGGTTCAGGCGTTGATTGAACTCACGCCAGAGTTGATCGAGATCAGGTGGGCCATCGCTCGGCTTTTTGCCATCCTGATTCTGATTCTGGTTGGTGTTTTGCGAGCCGCGGCCCCAGCGGGGATCGTTCAGCGAAAACTTCAAACCGATTTTTTTGAGTATGGTAACAAGCATTCTGTCGCGATCCGGCTTAGTAATGAGGTTGGAATGCTGGTTAAATCCGCTAAACATGCGCGCTATCGGGGTGAGCAAGCTTTTCTGCGTCAATATCCGCAGTATTGTTTCCTTTTGCGAATTCGGCAACTGCCAGCCGAAGCAGATCCAGTCCATCCCCGGTTTGAGCGCTGATAAAAACACGGCGGATTTTATCATATTCATTACGCTCCAAAGCAGGCGCAACACCCGCAGCATCAATCTTGTTCCACACGAGAATCTGCGGAATTTGATCGGCGCCGATTTCTTTCAGCACCAAATTGACCTGCTCGATCTGCTCCATGCGCACCGGACTGGCGGCATCGACCACATGCAGCAACAAATCCGCATGAATGGTTTCCTCCAGAGTCGCACGAAAAGCCGCCACCAATTGATGCGGCAGTTCGCGAATGAAACCGACCGTATCCGACATGACGACATTGCCGGCTTCACCAAGATAAATGCGGCGGGAGGTGGTATCCAGGGTCGCAAAAAGCTGATCGGCTGCGTATACCCGCGCTTTCGCCAGTGCGTTGAACAAGGTCGATTTTCCGGCATTGGTATAACCGACCAGTGACACTGAAAATGCGTTGTTACGCCCCCGTGCACGGCGTTGTGTCTCGCGTTGGCGATGCAATTTGTCGAGACGTACACGCAATGCCTTTACCCGATCGCCGAGCAAGCGTCGATCAGTCTCGAGCTGCGTTTCACCCGGCCCACGCAGGCCGATGCCGCCTTTTTGCCGTTCCAGATGGGTCCAACCGCGAATCAGGCGTGTCGCAAGATGCTGCAATTGTGCGAGTTCGACCTGCACTTTGCCTTCGTGGCTTTGGGCACGCTGCGCAAAAATATCGAGGATGAGGCTGGTACGGTCGACCACCCGGACTTTCAGATGCCGCTCCAGATTGCGCTGCTGCGCAGGTGACAGGGCGTGATTGAAGATAACAATATCGAGCTGAAAATCAGCAACCGCATGCGCAATTTCATCCGCTTTACCCGACCCCACAAAAAATGCAGCATCCGGACTCGCGCGCTTGCCGATGACAGTTGTGACAGGTTCTGCCCCTGCTGATTTGCAAAGCAGGGACAGCTCTTCGAGGCTGGCGGCAAAGTCTCCTTTACCGAAATCGACACCAACGAGGGCAGCACGCATCATGGATTCTGCGTATGGTTACCCATACGCAATGCGTTATTCTGCTTCTGATTCAAGGCTGAGATTGACGGCGCGGGCGGGAACGACGGTAGAAATTGCGTGCTTGTACACCATTTGCGTGACTGTGTTACGCAGTAGAACAACGTATTGATCAAATGATTCGATATGACCTTGCAGCTTGATCCCGTTTACGAGGTAAATCGAAACAGGAACATGCTCTTTTCTCAAGGCGTTAAGGAAGGGGTCTTGTAACAATTGCCCTTTGTTGCTCATGGCAGCTCCATTGTGTTGTTGTGATCAGGAGTTGGAGGCGGCTTGAATATTTTTCAAGTGCCTCTCAAATAATCTATGACGAATGTAATCGATTTTAACGGTGAATGCCAAGCGAAAGGCTACTTCTCATTCCTGGCATACGGGTTTTTACTGGAACGTAACTCGATACGTAGTGGAGTGCCAACCAGCGAAAAAGTTTCGCGAAAATGTTTTTCCAAGTAGCGTTTGTAATTGTCGTCAATCGCATCTAACGCATTACCGTGGATGACGACAATCGGCGGGTTCTGACCACCTTGGTGCGCATAGCGCAATTTGGGCCGGATGGAGCCTTTACGACGCGGTTGCTGATGCTCTACCGCCTCAATTAACGCCCGAGTCAGTTTCGGTGTCGACAGGTTCGCCATCGCCGCAGTGTACGCAGAATCGACCGACTTCATTAGTGGGCCGACGCCAGTCGATTTCAGGGCAGAAATGAAATGGAATTTTGCGAACGACAAAAAATTCAGCTTGCGTTCCAAGTCCATTTTAATTTCATCGCGCTTGTCGCTGGTCAAACCATCCCATTTATTGATACCGACCACCAGCGCTCTGCCCGACTCCAATACGAATCCGGCAATGTGCGCATCCTGTTCCGAAATATCCTGTTGCGCATCCAGTAGCAGCACCACGACATTCGCTTCCGAAATGGATTGCAGGGTTTTTACCACCGAGAATTTCTCGATCGCTTCAAACACCTTGCCGCGGCGGCGTATACCCGCCGTGTCGATCAGCGTGTACTGCTTGCCGTCTCGCTCAAATGGAATTTCGATCGAATCGCGCGTCGTACCGGGCATGTCGAATGCGATGACCCGTTCCTCGCCCAGCAAGGTATTGACGAGCGTTGATTTGCCGACATTCGGGCGGCCGACAATCGCGATCTTGATGCCTCTGCCGGTCGGGTCAGGAATCTCTTCCTGCTCCGGCCGTTGCGCGAATGCCAAATTGAGCGCTTCATCCACCAGATCCATCACGCCGTCGCCATGGGCGGCGGAAATCACATACGGATCACCCAATCCCAATTCGTAAAAATCGGCGGTAACCGACGTGTATTTCATGCCTTCGGCTTTGTTCACAACCAACATGACGGAGCGTCCCGATTTCCGAAGGAAATCGGTGATGGTCTTGTCGTGAGGCGTCAGGCCTTGCCGGCCATCGACGATAAAAATGACAACATCTGCTTCGGCGACGGCCTGCTTGGTTTGCTTGGCCATCTCATGCATGATGCCCTCTTTCGCCACCGGCTCGAAGCCGCCAGTATCGATCACGAGGAATGGACGCTCCCCGAGCCGGCCTTCCCCATAGTGCCGGTCGCGCGTCAGTCCAGGCAGATCGGCGACCAGCGCATCCCGCGAACGGGTCAGCCGATTGAATAACGTGGATTTGCCGACGTTGGGACGGCCTACTAGTGCGATAACCGGCTTCATTAAAATTTACTCGGTTGCTAATGCAACCACTGTCCCTGATTGGGTTTGAAAAATGACATTCGAGCCAGCCACGACAGGCGTGGCAACAATCGGACTCCCATCGGTGCTGACGCGGGTAAGGAAAGAACCGTCTTCACGCGACAGGAAGTGTACATAACCCTCGAAATCGCCGACGGCTACCGCGCGTCCGAACGATACCGGCATCGACAAGCGGCGATTCTCCAACTTGTTGTTACGCCATACGCTGGCGCCGCCGTCACGCGCAAAGGCATTCACCACACCATGTTCGTCCGCAGCAAAAACAAATCGCTCATCCGCCGAAACACCAACATCGCTTGAGAATGCCTTGGCCCAACGCGGCGCGCCGCTGACCGCATCAAAACATGCAATCCGCCCTTGATATGCGACAGCACAAATGTCGCGCCCTACGATGATAGGCACGCCGGAAGTGTCTGCAATACGTTCGAGTTCTGTTGCGCCGCGCGGGTCCCCGACTGCGACTTCCCATAGCGGCGCACCGTTACTCAATGCGATCGCCAACAAGCGGCCACCGGGCAGCGCTACAAATGCCGCATTCCCGGCGATCGCGATTCCCGGTGCAGTACGCAGAGTCAGGGCCGGTGCAGTGCGCTGAACAACCCAACGGCGCGTGCCCGATTCCGCATCGAACGCAGCAATTCGGTTGTCCACGCTACGTACGATCACCAGGCCTTGTCCTACTGCAGGCGCGGACAAGATTTCACTCGATGCCTGCGCTTTCCAACGTTCTTTCCCATTCGCGTCGAACGCCAGCACTGCGCCTTTTTCACCGGCGACTGCAACCGTCGTAGCATCGCTGCCGACACCGGCTGTGAGGGGAGTTCCGGCATTGATGCGCCAGGTAACGCTGCCGGACGCTGCATCCAGACGGGCAATCGAGCCATCCGCTGCTGCCACAAACACGCTATTCCCCGCCAGCGCAGGTGAAAACGCGAACACGCCTGCACTGCCGACGTTGGTCGACCACACAGTACGGACGGCCATCGAAGACTTGAATTCCGTCAATGCGGCAGGTGGGTTGCGCATTGTTTTGCTGGAAAAAGGATTCAATGACGATAAAGTTGAGCATCCCGCCAGAACGATCATGGCTCCTGCACATGCAAACTTTGCAGCAATACGCATTTTTCCCTCTTTGTCCGATTAAGCTGCTGCTTTGGCAGGTGCGCCGCCGAGCGCATCCAATTTCAACTGAATCAATTGGCGGCCCGGATTTTTCTTGTCCGTTTTATCCAACGCCGATTGATAAGCGGCGCGCGCCTCGTCAATCTTGTTTTGCGCTACCAGAATATCGCCCTTGCGATCCGCAACGACGCCCGCGAACTGCGCCGGAACCTCCCCGGCGAGCTGCTTCAAGGCTTCGTCATAGGCTTTTTCATCCAGCAGCACACCGGCCAGACGAATCTTCGCGATCGCCTTGTATTCATCATCGTGACCGCTGTTGATCACCCATTGCAATTGCGCTTTTGCGCCGGCCAGATCATTGGCGTCGTATGCTGCCTTGGCAGCAGTCAACGCGCTCATTTGCGCATAGGCGGTGCGGCTGAACTTGTCTTCCATGTCGGCGGCGGCGCGCTGCACTTTTGCATTGTCTTTGGCGGTAAAGGCTTTCTGCAATTCTTCATAGAGTTGCGCCGCCTGCGCCGATTGATTGCGCTGGTAATAATTCCAGCCGGACCACACGGCATAGGCAGCCAATGCAATGGTGAGCAGCCACGTGACAAGATTACCGTACTGATTCCACCACGCCTTGAGGGTTGCCAACTGCTCTTGCTCTTCGAGATCGTATGTCATGATGATGTATGTTAGTGATGGTAATGGACGTGTTCGGAATGGTCGTGCTCATCGCCGCCGACGATCTGGTCGACCAGATAATCCGCAACCTCTTCAAATACAACGGTCGCCTGATTGTTTTCCATGTCATCGGAGCGCAGCGCCTTCACGGTTGCTGCACCGTTGGCGACTTCGTCTTCACCGATAATGATTGCAAACGCCGCGCCGCTGGCATCGGCACGCTTCATTTGCGATTTGAAACTGCCGCCTGCATTGGCCGATGCGCAATGTAGCACAACATCCAGCCCCGCATCCCGCAATCTTTCCGCCACGACAAATGCCTGCAGCTGTGCGGACTCGCCTTGATGCACGACATACACGTCGCACTGGTTCGGCGCGAATTGTTCGCCGCTGGCTTTCATCAGCTCCAGCAGACGTTCGATACCCATCGCGAAGCCGCATGCGGGCGTGGGTTTGCCGCCGAATATTTCGACCAGCGTGTCATAGCGACCACCCGCGCACACCGTGCCTTGCGCCCCCAATTGGTCAGTGACCCATTCAAATACGGTGCGATTGTAGTAATCCATGCCACGCACCAGGCGCGGATTGATCGTAAATGGAATGCTGTTATGGCGCAGAATTTTTTGCACACCTTCAAAATGCGTACGCGACTCTTCGCCCAGGTAATCGAGCAGCTTCGGCGCGCCATTCACCATCTCTTGCATGGCTGGATTCTTGGTATCAAGAATGCGCAACGGATTCGAATACAGGCGACGCTGCGCATCGGTGTCGAGCAGGTCTTTATGCTTTTCGAAATACGTAACGAGGTCGGCACGGTGCAGGTTGCGCTCTTGCGCATCCCCGATCGAATTCAATTCCAGCTTGATGTTGTCCAGACCGAGATCATCCCACAGGCGCTGGCACATCATGATCAGTTCTGCATCGATATCGGGGCCGGTAAATCCCAGCGCTTCCGCACCAATCTGATGGAACTGGCGGTAACGGCCGCGCTGCGGCTTTTCGTGCCTGAACATCGGTCCCGCATACCACAGACGCTTGGGACCATCGTAGGTCAGGTTATGTTCCAGCGCCGCGCGCACCACGCTGGCTGTACTCTCGGGACGCAGCGTCAGTTGATCGCCGTTCATGGAATCGACAAAGGAATACATCTCCTTCTCCACAATATCGGTCACCTCACCCAAACCGCGCGCGAACAATGCAGTCGGCTCCACGATCGGCGTGCGAATCTGTTGAAAACCGTAACTCTTGAGCACCGTATGGACGGTATTCTCGAATAACTCCCACAGGGGCGCATCGGCGGGCAGGACATCGTTCATTCCTTTCACGCCTACGATTTTTTCGGCTTTTTTGTTTTCTGACATATTTTAAAAGTCTTGTTTACGACTGAATGACACGCTACCCAAGCTCACATCAAGCGGCAGCGGTCTCTTTGCCATAACGGGTTTTGACGTAATCCAGTACGATCGCCTGGAATTCCTCTGCAATGCGCTCGCCGCGCAAGGTCACTGTTTTTTCACCATCGACAAATACCGGTGCTGCGGGCGACTCGCCGGTACCGGGCAAGCTGATGCCGATATTCGCATGTTTCGATTCACCAGGGCCATTCACGATACAACCCATCACCGCCACGTTCATGCTTTCAACGCCTGGATATTGCTTTTTCCACACCGGCATCTGATCGCGCAAATAGGTTTGAATCCGGTCCGCCAGCGCCTGAAACACTGTCGATGTGGTGCGACCGCAGCCGGGGCAAGCGATGACCATCGGAGCGAACTTGCGCAGCCCCATGGTCTGCAAAATCTCTTGTGCAACGATCACTTCCTTCGTGCGATCGCCACCCGGTTCCGGCGTGAGCGAAATTCGAATGGTGTCGCCAATCCCTTCCTGCAGCAACACGGATAATGCGGCGGTAGAAGCGACAATACCTTTGCTGCCCATACCGGCCTCGGTCAAACCCAGATGCAATGGATAATCGCAACGGCGCGCGAGCTCACGATACACCGCAATCAAATCCTGTACGCCGGATACCTTGCACGACAGGATGATCTGGTCACCGGCCAAGCCGACTTCTTCTGCGCGATGGGCATTCTCGATTGCCGATGTCACCAGCGCTTCATACATCACCGCTTGCGCACTCCAGGGTATAGCACGTTGCGCATTCTCATCCATGATACGTGCCAATAACACCTGGTCGAGACTGCCCCAGTTGACGCCGATCCGCACCGGTTTGCCGTGTTTGCATGCGACTTCGATCATCTGCGCAAATTGCGTATCACGTTTGGCACCCTGACCGACGTTTCCCGGATTGATACGATATTTCGACAACGCTTTTGCGCAATCCGGATAGTCGCTCAGTAATTTATGGCCGTTGTAGTGGAAATCGCCGACCAAGGGCACATCGATTCCTATCTTGTCCAACTGTTCGCGAATCGCCGGCACGGCAGCCGCTGCCTCCGGATTATTCACAGTAATACGTACGAGTTCGGAGCCTGTACGCGCCAGTTCCTTGATCTGGATCGCGGTGCCGATCACATCAGCGGTATCCGTGTTGGTCATCGATTGCACGACGACCGGCGACACACCGCCCACGATTATTTCACGCGCTGCATACCGGATGGTCACACTGCGGCTGGCGCGCCGCGCCAAGGGGCCGGAATTGATCGGGAGAATCACTGACGATGTCCGCATTTGTCTTTATTTCAGGTTCAAGCGGGCGACATTGGTTCTTGCATCGGCTTTTAAATCTACCGGTTTGCCGCGCAACGTCAATTCAACACCCGACGCATTTCCAATTGTGACCGATACCGGCTCAGCAATCGCAAGTGTTTCAGTTGAACCCGCCTTGATTAAACGTGAAATCACTATGCTGTTGGAATCGCTGCTATTGATGCGCCTGATTTCTACCCAGGAATCTTCACGCAATTTCAAAACAAGCGCATCTTTGCCGGGAGTAGGCATATTGTCAGGAACGGCAACTGCTGCCGGCTTGTCCACCGGCTCCGTTGCTGGCCTATCGGTCGGGTACGCGCTGGTCGACTGGGTGGCAGCAGGAGCGGCATCGTTTGCAGAATTGGGTATTTCTGGCACGACGGTTTTTTGTACTTCGGTTGCGGACGCTTCCGATGCGGAAGCGCTTGGTACAGATGCAGGCAAAGGCACTGGATTTTCTTCAAGCCTGGCCGGTGACGATTCCGGTAGCGCAGGTATCCAGCCCATTTGATGGGCGCCTAATGCGCCTGCTGCCAGCAAAATAATCAATAGCACAGCAAAAGTCGATTTCGACGGCGCGTCATGCCCACTTAAAGACGGCAAACGTGTGTTGTCGGAGAACGGTGTCGATAGCGCACGCCGCATCGGGACAGACTCGTGCAGGGCACCCACCGGTTCGCTCACAATCATCGCCAGAAGCGGCTCGGCTTCTATCTTGAGCAACTTGGCATAAGAGCGAATAAACCCGCGCACGCTAGCAATCCCGGGCAATGCCGCGAGATTATCGGTTTCCAGCGCGTGAATTTGGCGCGGTGCAAGGTTCAACTGCGTGGCGACCTGTTCGATTGTCCACCCACGAGCTTCGCGTTGCGATGCAAGCTGGGCGCCGGGACCCGCTTTTGACTGGCTGGCATCCTGCGATCCCACGCCCTCAAAGGCCGTCGTTTGGTTCATTGCTGTGTCATTCATCAAACGCCCCACGTTGATACGATGCGAACTCCGGAGAGGTGGGATGGCGACGCCGCAATTGCGTAGCCAGACTCGTCTCCGCCGCGCGGTCCCCGAGCTTGTGTTCGACCTTGATCGCAAGCCACAATACATCGGCATTCATCACATCCGCTTTTGTTACGCGGCCAATATAAAAACGCGCGCGTTCATAGTCGCGGCGCTCATAATATATTCTAGCCAGGTTCGCATTGGTTGCGGGGTTGCCCGGCTCATACTGAAACGCCTGAGAAAAATAACGCTCGGCCGCAACCTGATCCTTCAGCTTCAGGCTGCATACGCCTGCATTGTTCAATGCCTTCACCGGAGACTGGTAGGCCCGGTTCTTCAACGTGGCATCGAAATACGGGATCGACTGGCTCACGCGTCCGTTTTGACACAAGAACCAGCCATAGTTGTTGCTCAAGTCGGGATTGTTAGGCGCCAACCTGATCGCATGCAAAAAATTCTCTTCGGCCAAACGCGTTTCGCCCATTTCCATGTAGATCAACCCGCGCACATTGTACGCATCGGAAAAGTCAGGATCTGCCAGCAATGCCTGCTTGATCTCATCGAGCGCGACTGGCATCTGACGCTGCTCATAATAGCCAATGGCAAGTTGCAAGCGAATGCGTGCGCGCTTTTGATTATCGGTTTGATCAGAACTGGTGGGCAATTCATCTTGTGCGCCGCTCAGGCGACTTCCCGCACATCCTGCCAGCAGCATGACCAAGACGAGCACGGCTGCGCGCCAGAAATCCGGCCATTTTTTTCTCACGAAGGGACCTCCACGATACGGCCGAAATCCTTGCCGAATTTTTTCTGATATTCCGTCATCTTTTGCATACGCTCTTGCACCCGCGTACGGTCTTGTACTTCGCCTGCCAATTGACCGCAAGCGGCATCGATATCGTCGCCGCGAGTCTTGCGTATGGTGGTCACAATACCGGCATCCATCAGGATTTGTGCGAATGCCTTGATGCGCGGATTGTTGGAGCGCTTCAAACCGGATTCCGGAAACGGATTGAACGGAATCAGGTTGAACTTGCAAGGCACCGGATTGGCAGAATTTTGCACCAGCGCCACCAGTTCACTCGCATGCGTATCGGTATCGTTCACGCCATCCAACATGCAATATTCAAATGTAATAAAGTCGCGCGGCGCGTAATCGAGATAGCGTTTGCATGCAGCCATCAACTCAACCAGCGGATATTTCTTATTTAATGGCACCAGTCCGTCGCGCAACAAGTCATTCGATGCGTGCAGCGAAACGGCCATCGCAACCGGGCATTCTTGTGCCAGCTTGGCGATCATCGGCACCACACCGCTGGTCGACAAGGTTACGCGCCGGCGCGACAAGCCATAGGCATTATCGTCGAGCATCAGCTTTAATGCGGTAACGGTCGGCTCAAAATTCAGCAGCGGCTCGCCCATGCCCATCATCACGACATTGGTAATCTGGCGCTCGCCTTTCGGCCCAGGCTCGACACCTTTGGTCTTGCGCAATTCAAATTCGGCCATCCACAACTGGCCGATGATTTCACCGACCGAGAGATTGCGGTTAAAGCCTTGTTTGCCAGTCGAACAAAAACGGCAATTGACCGCACAGCCCGCTTGCGTCGATACGCAGAGCGTGCCACGATTTTCTTCGGGAATAAAAACGGTTTCGACCGCATTGCCTTGCCCTACGTCGAGCAGCCACTTACGTGTGCCATCGGACGAAATATGATCGCTGATCACGTTGGGAGCGGCGATAAAGGCGCGAGTCTTCAGCTTGTCGCGCAGCGATTTCGCCAAATCGGTCATCGCGTCGAAATCGCTGGCGCCGAATTGATGGATCCAGCGCTGCAATTGCTTGGCGCGAAACGGTTTCTCACCCAACTCGCCGCAGTAAGCGATGAGTTGCGCGGGATCGAGGTCCAGCAAATTGGTGAGATCCGTCATAACAACATTCCATCCTGCCATACACCCCTCAAGCAGCAACGCGGCTCAGAGTGAACGGCATTTAAAATTAACGCGAATAAACGTTCAGGGCCGGGAAGAAATAGGAAATTTCAACCTTGGCAGTTTCCGCTGCATCAGAGCCATGCACTGCATTGGCATCGATCGAATCAGCGAAGTCGGCGCGAATCGTGCCTTTATCGGCTTTCTTCGGATCGGTGGCACCCATCAGTTCACGATGCTTGGCAATCGCATTTTCGCCCTCCAGTGCTTGCACAATGACAGGACCGGAAATCATGAAGTCGACCAGATCCTTGAAGAAAGGACGCTCGCGGTGTACCGCGTAGAAGCCTTCCGCCTCGGCGCGTGACAGATGCGTCATGCGCGCAGCGACGATTTTCAGGCCGGCGGTTTCAAAGCGGGTGTAAATTTGGCCGATCACGTTTTTCGCGACTGCGTCCGGCTTGATAATCGACAGTGTGCGTTCGATTGCCATCTGTAAAAACTCCAATAAAAAGAAAGGGTTAAGATAAATAATTGAGAATTCAATTAACCTTTAATTTTAGCATGAAACCCCTACACATGGGATGAGATAGCAGAGATATAACGGATCGCCCCAGAACTTTCGCAAGAACGGAATATCCTATCTTAAAATTAACCATGCTATGCTTTTGGCATGTTGTAATCATAAACACGAAAATTGGAGGCAATATGGACCGAAATCTGCAGCAAATCTATGGCGTATCGAGCGAATCGTTGGGTGTGCGCCATCGCGTACTTCGCAATACGTATTGGCTGCTTGCGATTTCCATGATCCCGACAATTTTCGGCGCCTGGCTGGGCGTGCAATTGAAGTTTTCCTTTTTTACCGGTAGCCCGCTGATCGGTTTTATGGCGTTTTTGGCAATTGCATTCGGTTTTTTTTATGCAATCGAAAAAACCAAGAATTCGGGACTCGGCGTCGCAGTCTTGCTTGGCTTCACCTTCTTCATGGGATTGATGCTGTCGCGCCTGATTGGCCACATCCTGGGTTTCTCGAACGGCGCATCGTTGATCATGACCGCGTTCGGCGGCACCGCCACTATTTTTGGCGTAATGGCGACCGTTGCAACGGTATCAAAGCGTGATTTTTCCGGCTTGGGAAAATGGCTGTTTGCCGGTGTACTGGTGATTCTGGTTGCTGCGTTAGCCAATGTCTTCCTGCAACTGCCGGCGCTGCATCTGGCGATCTCCGTGATTGCAATCGCGATCTTTTCCGCTTATATCCTGTTTGATGTTCAGCAAATCATCAATGGCGGCGAAACAAACTATATTTCGGCCACCTTGAGTATTTATCTGGATGTCTACAATATTTTCGTGAATTTGTTGTCGCTACTGGGTATTTTTGGCGGCAGCCGCGATTGAACCGCAATGATTTAGCCGAAAGCCGACCTGAGGGTCGGTTTTTTCTTAATCATTTCGCTCGAAGACGGCAATCGATTCCACATGTGCCGTATGAGGAAACATGTTGACCACGCCCGCTTGCTTCAATACATAAGCACCTTCATGCACCAGCAACGCCGCGTCGCGCGCCAAGGTCGACGGATTGCACGACACATAGACTATGCGTTGCGGCTTCAAATCACGATGAGTGGCATGCAACCCGGCCAATGCTTCACATACCGCCATTGCGCCTTCACGCGGCGGATCAATCAGCATCCGGTCGAATTTCCCCAACGCGACCAGATCGTCGGTAGTCACTTCAAACAAGTTACGACAATGGAAGGCCGTTTTGTCGGCCACGCCATTTGCCCGAGCATTTTCCAGCGCCCGTTCGGTTAACACGGTGCTGCCTTCAATGCCGACCACTTCACGCGCCTGCGTTGCGAGCGGCAACGTGAAATTCCCGAGGCCGCAAAAAAAATCGGCTACGCGCTCATGCGTCTGCACATCCAGCAACCGCAATGCGCGCGCCACCAAAACCCGATTGATCTGGTGATTCACCTGCGTAAAGTCGGTCGGCTTGAATGGCATATTGATGCCGAATTCGGGCAGCGTATAGTGCAATTGCGAGTCGGTCGGGTAATAGCAGCGTACCGTGTCCAGCCCCTTGGTTTGCAGCCACCATTGCACCTGATGTTCATCCGCAAACGCCTTCAGCTTGTCCTCATCATCGGGGGTCAACGGCGCCATGATACGCAACACCATCGCGGTCAGATCCTCACCCACCGCGAGTTCGATCTGGGGTACCTGTTCAACGATGGAGAGCGAGCCGATCAGCTCGCGCAATGGCATCAGCATCGCCGACACATGTACAGGCAGGATTTCACATGTCTGCATATCGGCAACAAATGCCGATTTCTTCTCATGGAAACCGACCAGGACTGTACCTTTTTTGCGCACGAGGCGCACCGACAGTCGGGCACGATAGCGGTAACCCCAGGACGGACCGTAAATCGGACGCAGCATGGTTTCGACTTTTACCTTGCCGATGTGCTTCAGATTGTCTTCTAGCACGCGCTGCTTGATCGCGACCTGGGCCGACGGTTCCAGGTGCTGCATCGCGCAGCCCCCGCAAATGCCGTAATAGGCGCATTTCGGCTTTACCCGCAATGCGGATTCGCTATGTAGCGCGGTCAGCGTTGCGGCTTCCCACTTGGGCTTGCGCCGAAAAGACTGAAAGCTGACGCGCTCACCGGGCAGCGCACCCTCGACAAAAATGACTTTGCCTTGCGTGCCGTCTTCATTTTTCAAATGCCCGACACCACGGGCTTCCATGTCGAGAGATTCGATATCGATGATATTGAGCTGCATATGGACAGAGTTGAATTTGTGGGCTTGAAAATCAAGCCGCATATTTTAATGGGATTGGAAATCAGGTCGAAGTTGGTGATGCGCGCAGTTTATAGCAATGCGCCATCTTGCTCGTAACTGCCAAAGGCCGTCCCAGGGACCTTTAGCAGTCCAGTGCTGTTGTAAAGCCAGGAAGAGCCGGCAAGCGAGATACTGTGGAGATTACAGCAGCGCATCCCGCCCTACACCGCGGGCTGTCAACGCCCGCTTCAACTTCACCAGCGCCTCTTGCTGGATTTGCCGCACGCGTTCACGCGTCACGCTCATCTCCGCCGCCAGTTGCTCCAGTGTGGCAGGATCATCGTTGTCCAGGCCGAAGCGCCGGATAATGACAATGCGCTGCTTCTCCGGCAATTTCTTCAGCCAATCGCGCACCAGAATCATCATCTCGGAATGTTCGGCGCGAGAATCGGGTCCATCTTCATTATCGCCCGGCAGCATATCCATCAGACTGGCTTGCGGATCATTGTCCAGTGGCGCATCAAGCGACGTTGCATGTTCGGATAGGGCAAGGATGTCTTGCACGTCTTCGAGCGGGCGATCCACCAAGTGCGCGATGTCTTCTGCAGTCGCATCCTTGCCATCGTGATGCTGCGCTTCGAGATGATATTTCGCGCGCAGTATCTGATTCAATTCACGCACCATATGTACCGGCAGGCGCACGGTACGCGCCTGGTTCATGATCGCGCGTTCTATGCTTTGCCGAATCCACCACGTTGCATACGTCGAAAAGCGAAAGCCGCGTTCCGGTTCGAATTTGTCGATCGCGCGCATCAGTCCGAGATTGCCTTCCTCGATCAGGTCCAGCAAGACCACGCCGCGATTGATGTAATGCTTGGCAATCGACACCACCAAACGCAGATTGTGTTCGATCATTTTTTGGCGTGCTTCAAAATTGCCCTGCTTGGCCAAAGTCGCAAAATGCACTTCTTCGGTAACGGACAATAGCGGGCGCGCGCCAATCTGATTAAGGTAATGCTGCGTGGTATCAGTAGAAAGCTCGGCGGCAAGTACCGTCTTCAACTCGTCAACGCTATCGACCGCAACGATAATGCCGCCCGCTTCCTTCTCGACGCCATCGACGGGATTATCCTCCCCGTCCTCAACTTGATTGAGCGACGACACATCATCAGACAATTCATCCGATCCTGTATCTTCATCCAAAGGTTCGTGGGGATTTCGTGTCATTTAGCGGTTCGGCAGAAATTTTGATGGATCGACGGGCTTGCCTTGCTGCCGGATTTCGAAATGAAGTTTCACTGCATCGGTATCGGAACTGCCCATCTCCGCAATCTTTTGGCCTTTGTTGACGGTTTGACCCTCTTTTACCAGGATGGTTTTGTTGTGTGCATACGCGGACAATAGGTTGCTGGTGTGCTTGACGATTACCAGATTGCCATAACCGCGGATACCGCTGCCCGCATACATGACCTTGCCCGATCCGGCGGCCAGCACTTGTTGTCCGATTTTGCCGGCAATATCGATACCTTTCTTACCGTCATCGTAAGTTGCGACAATCTTGCCATCGGCCGGCCACATCCAGGAAACGCTTTCTTCATCACCGGCCGCAATGTTCGGCGTTTCCGTCGGCTTCTCGGCGGGCTTGATTGCATCAGGGATCTTGGATGGCTCTGTCTTGGTAGCCGACGCAATAACAGCGCTTACATCGGCCTTTTGCAATTCCGCCAAGGCCGCTTCCGAATAGATGCGTTTGTCGCCGCGCGGACCGGTTTTGGCCGGTACTGCAGCAGCGGGTGCGACTGAAGGGGCGGACAAGGGTCTTACTTCGATGCCTGAAGCGGTGGCAACGTTCCCGGTTTGCGCACCGCCGACAATTGCACCGGGTTCCGGCGGCAGCACGCGCAGGACTTGCTCAACCTTGATGTCATTAGGATTGGCAAGATTGTTCCATGCAATGATGTCCCGGTAATTTTGCCCAAATTCCAGTGCAATATGAATAAGGGTGTCGCCTTTTTTAACCGTATAGTAACCACGACTGTCGGAGACCTTGGGGCCGGCTTTTAGGCTGCTCGATTTGGATACGTCGACTGCTTTCACGCCGCCCGGAGTGCGTTCAACCACCGGGGCTGAATTACGTGTCGTGCTGCATGCTGCAATCGAGCCCGCGAACATCACCAAAAATACTATGCGAATTTTTTTCATTCTCGTTACGTTCATTTTTTTGCCGCACTATTCCCGGTCACACGGTGCCAGACCTAAGCGGTACGAAGTGGCAATCTTCCAAAGTGATATTGGTCCACTCGAACTGGCCTACGCGTTCAATCAATTGCAGCACCTGATGACGCATACCGACCGGCGCGACCAAGCGTCCTCCGATCGTCATTTGTTCCAGTAGGGCTTGCGGCACTTCCAATCCGGCGGCAGCCAAAATGATACCGTCGAATGGGGCAACTTGCGGGAAACCAAGCATACCATCTCCGTAGTGCAAACGGATATTTGCGATGCGTAACGGACGCAGATTGGCCTTGGCCAATTCATGCAATGGTTTGATACGCTCGATTGAATACACTTCTTTCGCAACCAGCGACAGTACTGCGGCTTGATAACCGCAACCCGTGCCGATTTCGAGCACACGGCTCAATGCACCGTCGTTGCCGTTGTTGCGCATCACTTCAATCATTCGCGCCACAATATAGGGTTGAGAAATGGTCTGATGATGACCAATCGGCAATGACGCATCAATATAAGCTTGGCTGGCCAATGCGGGCTCCATGAACAGATGCCGCGGCACTGCCTCCATTGCCGCCAATACCTTGGCATCCTTCACACCCTGCTTCGCCACTCGCGTGACCATCGCCTTGCGTACCGCATCCGATATCAATGGCGTTGACCGTTCTGGCGCCGATGGAATCGATGGTGTTTTTATGTTGTCCCAGGAATGGGTAGCGGGCTGATTTACGGTCTGTCTGGCGCTGCTTTGCGCCGCATTTTGCGTTGCGGTTTGGGGCGTGGCGATGTTGATATGTGATGAAGGTCTCGCTTTAGCTATCCCTGAAGGCTGTTCGACAACGGACGACAAAGACAGCGGGAAACGTTTGCCTTTACCGGTCATGCCAAGCCTTTCTTGAGTGCGTCCAATTGCGCCGCATGCGTCAAATCGATTTGCAGCGGGGTGATCGACACATGACCTTGGGCGGTGGCGTGGAAATCGGTTCCTGCACCTGCGTCCTTTGCCCCACCCGCGGGGCCAATCCAAAAAATTTCCCGCCCATGCGGGTCTTGTGTTTTGATCACCGGCTCGGATTCATGCCGTTTTCCCAAACGGGTAGCGACAACATTGCCCAATTGATCGTACGGCAGATTCGGAATATTCACGTTGAGCAAATACGGCCTCTGTAGCTGCTCAAACTTGCGTTGAACAATTTCTCTCGCTACTTTTGCTGCAGCATCCAGATGTGCCCAGCCATGCGTAACTTGTGAGAACGCAATTGCCGGAATACCAAACAAAAACCCCTCCGTTGCTGCTGCGACCGTACCGGAATAAAGGGTGTCGTCTCCCATGTTCTGGCCCTGGTTGATACCTGACACAACCAGATCCGGCTTGAACGACAGACCGCCGGTCAACGCTACGTGTACGCAATCGGACGGCGTTCCGTTGACAAAATAAAAACCATTGGCCGCCCGATAAACGGAAAGCGGCCGGTCCAGCGTAAGGGAGTTGGAACTACCGGAACGATTGCTGTCCGGCGCGACCACGACAACCTCGGCAATTTGTGCCAGAGCGTCTGCCAACGCAATGATGCCCGGAGCCAGATAGCCGTCGTCATTACTGATAAGTATTCTCATAATTCGATTTTACCTGAAGCAATCTCGGTAACTAATGGACGAATCGAGATTTTGCGGCACAATCAAAAAATAAAACGATCGCTCCATTTTTTATAAATATTCAAGGAGGCTGCATGAAAGCCATCGCCTGCAAAGCGTGGGGATTATGCTGACCTACGGCACTTCGCATCATGCTGTGGTCGATCGCGCACAAATGAAGGTGGGCGAAACCATGCTGGTGCTTGGTGCGGCCGGTGGTGTCGGACTGGCGGCAATCGAGATCGGTAAAGCGCTCGGCGCTCGCGTGATCGGCGCGGCATCGTCGAATGAAAAGCTGGGCCTCTGCAGAGCACATGGCGCCGATGCGCTCATTAATGACACCACGCAGGATCTGCGCGAAGCAATCAAGGCCGCAACCAATGGCAAAGGTTCGGATGTGATTTACGACCCAGTCGGCGGTATTTATGCGGAACCGGCATTCCGCTCAATCGCATGGCGTGGCCGCTACCTCGTGATCGGTTTTGCCAATGGCGAAATTCCCAAAGTGCCATTGAATCTCACGTTATTGAAAGGTGCGCCGCTGGTTGGCGTGTTCTGCGGCGAATTCGCCAAGCGCGAACCCAAAACCAACCTGTCTGCCATGCATGGGCTGGCTCGCCAGCGGCAAAATCAAGCCGCATATTTCAGGACGCTACGCTTCGGCCAACACCGCGCAGGGGCTCACTGACATGGCCGCACGCAAAGTGACCGGCAAAGTGGTGATTCAACCGTACTAATGATCGCTTTCCGATGGCTCCGTGCCGCTTCGCCAGCGATGGGAAGCGGCGCAGGTCATTCCGCTTCTTTTCCAAAAAAAGCTTTTACCGCGCTCAGTTCACGTGTGCGCTTAAATGGCGGCAAGCTTTGCCAAATCCGTTTTCCGTATGGTTTTGAAATCAGGCGCGGATCGCAAATCATCAGCACGCCGCGGTCGGTTTCATCGCGTATCAATCGCCCGGCGCCCTGCTTCAAGTTAATGATCGCTTCCGGCAATTGATGATGGATAAAGCCGTTCAAGCCTTTTTTTTCCAGCGCTTCGATGCGCGCCGCCAGCACCGGATCGTCGGGCGGCGAGAACGGAAGTTTATCGATAATGACGAGTGACAGCGCCTCGCCCCGCACGTCCACGCCCTCCCAAAAACTCTGACTGCCGATCAGCACCGCATTGCCTGCCGCGCGGAAGCGATCCAGCAACTCGGTGCGTCCTGCTTCTCCTTGCACCATGAGTGGAAACGGCAGTTTCCGCTTCTCGAATTCTTCGCGCAATCGCTCCGCCGCACGATTGACCGCCCGAATCGTTGTGCATAGCAGGAACGCGCGGCCGCCGGCCGCCTCGATGACCGGCAATGCGGCATCAATTACGGCATCGGTGTATTCGAACGAATTGGGCTGCGGCAGATTGTTCGGCACATACAACAGCCCCTGCTGTTCATAGTCGAACGGACTCGACCAGGTTTGCGCCTGCTCATTGAACAGCCCCATCTGCGACGTGTAATGGTTGAAGTCGCTTTTTACCGCGAGTGTCGCCGACGTAAAAATCCAGGCACGCGGCACGCCTTCGCGTTGTTTGCTGAAGATCGGCGCGATCGATAGCGGTGTTTGATGCAACTGCAGCGACGATGAAAACGCTTCGACCCACTGCACGCGCTCTTGCTCGACATCCTGCTTGCCGGCTTTGGCATCGCGCCCGGCATTCCAACCCGCCAGCTTCGCCGCCAATTCAATCGCACGCACGCGACATTGCTCGATCGTCTCGGCGCGCTCGGCCTGCGTCTCCAGCGTCGCGATCATCGCCTGCAATGCCTCTTTCAGCTTGTCCAGCCCGGGAAAGAACGTGCTCGACGGTGCAATTTGATTGACCGCCAGCCGTACCACATCCTGTGGAAACGCGAGACGCAAATCACGCGCCGCGCGCTCCACCGGCATGACGACTTTGGCCCAATCGGCGCCATCGCGCGCGTGCGACAACCCTTCCGCCAATACGTCGCGACATAGTTCCAGCACTTGCGAAGTGGACACGGTATCGCCGAAAAAAAGCGTCGCCGTTTCCGGCAATTGATGTGCTTCGTCAAAAATAATCGTGTTGGCCGAAGGCAGCAATTCTGCAACCCCGGTGTCTTTTAATGCGACATCGGCGAAAAACAAATGATGATTTACCACGACCACATCGGCTTGCTGCGCTTCCTTGCGCGCTTTCATTACGAAGCAGTCCTGATAATACTGGCACTCTGCGCCAAGGCAGGTATCGCGTGTGGAGGTTACCAGATTCCAGATCAGCGCGGTCTCCGGCACCTTGGACAATTCAGCCTTGTCGCCTGACATCGTGGTTTTCATGAACCGGGAAATTTCCCGCAAGTAGCCGACATCCTCACGCGATGTGAGACGGCCGTTTTGCAGTGTGCGCTCAAGATGAAAATGGCAGACGTAATTGGCACGGCCTTTCAAGAGCGCCACGGAGACTGGCGCATTGAGTGCCTTGCGTACCGTCGGAATATCGCGCAAATACAGCTGATCTTGCAAATTTTTGGTGCCGGTGGAGAGAATCACCTTTCCGCCCCACAAGAGTGCCGGGACCAAGTAAGCGAAGGTTTTTCCGGTACCGGTACCGGCCTCGGCAATCAAGGTCTTTTGCTCTACGATGGCCTGTGCGATGGATTTCGCCATCTCGGTTTGTGACTGGCGCGGACGAAAACCGCCAACCGCCTGGCCCAGCGGGCCATCGGCATCAAATAGCTGCTCGATTTCGACATCGTGTACGTCGGGTGCAGACAGTGCGGAAGTATCTTCGGTCAAAATAGCTAAGGAGTAATGGCTGATATCACTGGCGTTCTTTGGTCGCTGGGGACGAAATGATTGCAATCAAACAAATACTGCAAAAATTTCCGCCGTACCGGTAATCGACGAACGGATGCATTCCTAAGCGGGAATGTCGGGAATAAGCTGCATTTTCAAGAGCGTAATATGATCCTTTAGCTGCAACCTCCGCTTTTTAAGGCGTCGCAACTGTAATTCATCATGGCGCACGTCGAGGATCAACGTATCAATAACCGCATCTAGGTCGCGATGCTCTACTTCGAGTTCAATGATGCGGCGCTGTATGTCTTCTGGAGAGCTCATAGTCATATTGGGGCACTTTGCTTACTTGACAACCATATTGTAAGTGCGAATTGCCTCAACACGGCGTTCCAGAGCAATGCCAAGGCAAATTCTTTCCTGTATCCAAAATCTTTACCGCATCGCGGTGGAGGCGCAAGTTTTCCGGTTGCACTCTTAGGCTGCACTCTTACGTTCATCGTCATTTCGTAATGATTGTTAAAATTACTTACAATAAAAGGTTTCCCAATTCATTGGAACCACAGTTGTGCGTGTAATAATTTGAATTTCGCAGTTTGTTGTTATTCTGCAGTTTAATCCATGCATACGTATGAGCCAATACAAGATCGAGGCAGGAACCGGGCAACATATCGGTGATCGTGAGGAGCAGCAAGATCGAACGGCGTTGTTTGGTGCGCCGAAAGCACCCGGCTACATGATGGCAATCCTGGCCGATGGCATGGGCGGCCTCTCCGGTGGCGCAATCGCGGCCGAACAGGTCATTCGTACGGCACAGCAAAACTTCGAACGATTCTCGCCTATTACGGAGACTGTAGAATCGATGCTAGAGACGATCGCACGCGAAGCCCATACGATCATCAAACTCCATCATGCCTCATCGAAAAAAGAACCGCACAGCACCATGGTCGCGTTGGTAATAACGCCCGAAAAGAGCGCCATATGGGCGCATGTCGGCGACTCGCGCTTATACCGTTTCGATGGGCCGAATTTCGCCGATCGCACGATTGACCATTCGTACGTTGAAAAATTGATCGGCGAAGGCAGTCTCACCAAGGAGGAAGCAAAAAACCATCGTCTTTCGAATATTCTGGTCAACGTTCTCGGCATTGATACAAACGAACTCTTTGTGACCATCAAGCGCTACGATGGATTGAAGGCAGGCGATTCTTTCTTGCTATGCTCAGATGGACTTTCGCATTATTTTGGAGACACGGAACTGGGTGCCGTCATTGCCATGAATTCACCTCGACAAGCATCGGAAATGCTCATCAAAAAAGCACGTGAACGTGCCGCTGGATCGGTTGCCGACAATTGCACCATGGCGATTATCAAACTCGTTCCACCACCTGCCGAAGTCAAGGATTATACGACCAAAAAAATGCGCCGCGCAGTGTGAAACAATTTCCGGTAACACTGCGAAACCGGTTTTCACGACACCCGTTATCAGTGCGGCAGAAACCGCACCTTCCCAATCGTCACTGTTTTCCAGATTTCCTGTTCGCGATTTCACGTTGCCGGTTTTCCGCGTCGTGCACCTTTTTTTCATACGCCTCGATGTTTTCTGCGCGCTTCTTGGTATTGGCGATCTCTTCAGTCTCTTCGCGTTGAAGTTTGGCTTCATGCGAAGCGATGCGTTTGGCAACATTTAGTTGCGATGCATCGTCGGCATCACGGCCGAGCTTATTCACGGATGTACGATCCATTGATTTTTTCATGATCACCGCTTCTTTTTCCTGGCGCTCCTTGTCGCGCTGTGGCGCTTCCGATTCGTCCTTCGCCCGCTTTTCCGCCAAATCCTTGTCGCGCTCAAGCACCCGTGCATGACGCTTGAAGCCACCGGCCTCGACCTCGATCGGGCGCACCTGCGCCAATGTGTGCCGACGACGCTCTTTCGCATCTTCCAGACATGAGGTAGTGAAGAACTTGGGGTAACAAGCGCGCTGGTCTTCCGCGAACAAGGTTTCAATACCGGCTCGAGCGCGGCCCGCTTCTTCCAACGCCTGATCCGCTACTTCGATCGATTGTATGGAACCGGCCGGATAGCGCTTGATTAAATTCGCGGAGACTGCTGAGCGAGGCTCGGCTGCTCCCCCGCTCTGTGCGCAGGCAACCGAACTCAACAGGAGGCATGCCAGCAGGACAGTCCGATGCAAGCGCGAACGATATGAGATGAGGTGAGATAAATTCACTTGATAAAATCTACTATTTCAGACAATTGCATTCGCGACTTCACGCTGTTCCGACGCCATATATTCAGCCGATTGCATTTCAAAGATGCGGGAAACGGTTCGATGGAACTCATTGGCAAGCATGCCGTCGGTATACAATTTTTCTGGCTCCACTTCTGCCGACATCAACAACTTCACCTTGTGATCGTAGAATACATCGATCAACCAGGTAAAGCGTCGCGCTTCCGACGACATCGCAGCTGACATCTGCGGTATCCCGGACAAAATCACAGTATGGAAACAACTCGCAATTTCAAGATAATCATTTTGTGAACGCGGTCCGCCGCACAACGTCGCGAAATCAAACCAGATTACGCTGCCTGCGCGACGCAAGGCCCGAATCTCGCGTGCCTCTATGTGAACGCGCGGGTCTTCATCGGCGGTTTCGGCGACACTGCTGAACGCATATCGCAACGCACGATCCGCCTCTGCTCCCAGCGGCACATGATAGGCCGCGACCTGATCCAGCACTCGTTTACGATAATCCACGCCGGCGTCAACGTTCAATACATCAAGCTTGTCGTTCAACAAGTTGATCGTTGGCAGCATGCGATCACGGTGCAATCCGTCGGGATACAATTTTTCTGGTGGATAGTTCGATGTTACGACAAAGGAAATGCCGTTATCGAACAAGGCCTTCAGCAAATTATAGAGAATCATCGCATCGGCTATATCGGATACGTGAAATTCATCGAAACAGATCAAGCGATATTTCTTTGCAATCCGGCGTGCAACTTCGTCGAGCGGATCGGCTACGCCTTTCAAGTCGTCCAGCTGGCGATGCACGCCGCGCATGAATTCGTGAAAATGCAAACGGGCCTTGCGCGTCAAAGGGACAACCGAATAGAAGCCATCCATCAGAAACGATTTGCCTCGCCCGACCCCGCCCCACATATAAATGCCACGTGGCACGTCCGGACGCAAAATCAGGCGCTTGAACTTGCTCGACCGATGCGCCTTGAATGCCACCCATTCCTCGTATGCGCACTGCAGACGGTCGACCGCGCGACGCTGTGCGTCGTCTGCCACGAATCCGCGCTCCGACAACGCATGCTCGTAACTCTCCGTGACATTCATCTTGTTCAAGCTTGATTTATCCTCGCAATGGCGGCCGGCACTGAACGCCAGGCTCGGCACTAAAAAAACGGGCGAGACTTCGCTCGCCCTTAAATGACAGCAATCAAAAGTATTGCGCCGAATGGCGCTATTCCTCGTCAGGACCCTGCGATCGCCTGCAGCGCGCCGAATCGCCCACCTTGGTGTTATTCCGGATTCATTTCCACAGTGATGCGCGCCGGGTAGCTGCCACCGCCCAGCATGATGGGAAAGCTCAGGCCCACTCCCATGCCGACATGTCCGCTGCCGCCGCCGACGCCAATGCCCATGCTTGATCCCGAATAACCTGAAGACGGTTTGTAAATCAGTTCCGAGGTGCGGTAACCGGGCTTGTCGCACACGACATGCAAATCGCCGCTCGGACGGCCGACGACAACGGTGCCGGGCGTGGCGACTGTCCAGTTCCCGGCACCGGTATGGACCACGCAGGTCGCGCCCGCCAGCGGCTGTCCCTTGCTGGTTGTTTCAAGCGCAATATTCCCGCCGTCGGAGCCTGTCGTGGCACAAGCGGCGAGCGCCAATGACAAAATCAGGATCGAGCGACGCATGGCATATCCCCTCAAAAATTAAGCGACCTCTTGTCGACGGCCAGTGCCGCTTCTTTGGTCGCTTCCGACAACGACGGATGTGCGTGGCAGATACGCGCGATATCTTCCGACGATGCACGGAATTCCATTGCAACAACGGCTTCCGAAATCAACTCGGACGCCATCGGGCCGACAATGTGTACACCAAGAATTTCATCGCTCTTGGCATCGGCCAGAAATTTCACCATCCCGGACGTATCGCCCAACGCGCGTGCGCGGCCATTTGCCATGAATGGGAAAGTTCCGGCCTTGTACCCAATGCCTTCGGCCTTCAATTGCTGCTCCGTCTTGCCGACCCACGCGATTTCTGGTGAAGTGTAGATGACCCACGGAATCGTATTGAAGTTGACATGCCCGTGCTGTCCCGCAATGCGCTCGGCAACCGCCACACCCTCTTCTTCCGCCTTATGCGCCAGCATTGGACCACGTACCACGTCGCCCACCGCCCAGACGTTTGGCAGATTGGTCTTGCAGCTGCCATCGACCGCAACAAAACCTCGCTCGTCCAATTTTAGGCCTACGCTTTCGGTATTCAAGCCGATGGTGTTGGGGACACGGCCAATCGACACGATCAGCTTGTCGAACACTGCTTTCTGCGCACTGCCTTTGTCATCCGTATATTCAACCGTGACGTCTTTCTTGCCGGCCGTAATTGCACCGATCTTGACGCCGAGGTTGATCGACAGACCTTGCTTGATAAAGAGCTTGTGCGCCTCTTTCGCGATTTGATCGTCGACTCCGCCCAGGAAAGCCGGCAGCGCTTCCAGCACCGTGACCTCTGCGCCCAGACGGCGCCATACGCTGCCCATTTCGAGGCCGATCACGCCAGCGCCGATCACACCCAGCTTCTTTGGTACTGCATCAATCGCCAGTGCGCCGGTGTTGGATAAAATCAGTTTTTCATCGAATGCCGCGCCCGGCAATTCGCGTGCGTTGGAGCCAGTCGCCAACACGATGTACTTGCCAACAATCGTTTCTTCCACGGCACCTGCCACCTTGATTTCGTAGCCGCTGGCATCGGCCTTCACAAAAGAACCGCGCCCATGGAAAAAGGTCACTTTGTTCTTTTTGAACAGGTACAGAATGCCTTCGTTGTTCTGTTTGACAACGGTATCCTTGCGCGCAAGCATCTGGCCCAGGTTCAAACCCAGTCCCTTGACCTCAATCCCGTGCTCGGCGAATGCGTGACCTGCATGTTCGTAATGCTCGGACGACTGCAACAATGCCTTCGATGGAATGCAACCGACATTGGTGCAAGTGCCGCCTGGAGCCGGACCGCCCTTGCCGTTTTTCCATTCATCGATACATGCGGTGCTAAAGCCTAACTGGGCTGCGCGGATTGCCGCGATATAGCCACCGGGGCCGCCGCCGATGACGACGACATCAAAACTCTTCGACATTTTTTTATCCCCCTTGAAACAAAAAGACACAGAGGCCACAAGCTTTACTTGCGCATCCGGTATCTTCTTGTCATATCAAATTTACAGATCAAGCAACAGGCGAGCCGGATCTTCCAGCGCTTCCTTCATCGCAACCAGGCCCAGCACGGCTTCACGACCGTCGATGATGCGATGGTCGTACGACATCGCGAGGTAGTTCATCGGACGAATCACGATTTGACCGTTTTCAACGACAGCGCGGTCTTTGGTCGCGTGGACGCCGAGAATGGCCGATTGCGGCGGATTGATAATCGGGGTGGACAACATCGAACCGAAGGTGCCGCCATTGGAAATCGAGAAGGTGCCACCGGTCAGATCGTCCAGCGTCAGCTTGCCGTCTTTTGCCTTGGCGCCGAATTCGCCGATTTTCTTTTCAATGTCGGCGATCGACATTTGGTCGGCGTTGCGCAGGATCGGCACGACCAGGCCGCGCGGCGAACCGACCGCGATGCCGATATCGAAATAGCCGTGATACACGATATCGTTGCCATCGACGGACGCATTGATGATCGGATATTTTTTCAATGCGGCGACAGCGGCTTTAACGAAGAACGACATGAAGCCCAACTTGACGCCGTGCTCTTTCTCGAACTTATCCTTGTACTTGTTACGCAGATCCATCACCGGCGCCATATTCACTTCATTGAACGTGGTGAGGATCGCATTGGTCGATTGCGATTGCACCAGACGCTCGGCGATACGTGCGCGCAGTCGGCTCATCGGCACGCGCTCTTCCGGACGTCCGCTCAAGTCGGCGCTCAATGGTATCGCCACTTGTTGCAACGCAGGCTTTGTCGCAACAGGCACTTGGGCCGGGGCCGGTGTCGGCTTTTTATCCAGCGCGGTGATGACATCACCTTTGGTTACGCGGCCATCTTTGCCCGTGCCGGCGACTTGGGTTGCCGACATCTTGTTATCGGCGAGCATCTTGGCGGCGGCCGGCATCGCGACACCCGCAGACGCATTGGAGGCCAGCGCTGCGATAGCAGCGGCGATCGGATCGGGCTTGGCCGATGCTGCGGCAGGTGCGGTCGCGGCGGCTGGCGCGACTGCGCCTGCTTGCGCTTCCGTATCGATCCTGGCAATGACTTCGCCTGCAACAACAGTACTGCCATCGCCCTTGATGATTTCGGTGATCACACCGGCGGCAGGCGCCGGCAACTCGAGCACGACCTTGTCGGTTTCGATATCGATCAGGTTTTCGTCACGAGCGACTGCCTCGCCCACTTTTTTATGCCATTGCAGCAGGGTCGCTTCTGCGACCGATTCCGATAGTTGCGGAACTACGACTTCAAGAATTGCCATGTAACTCTCCGTTTCGGGTTGTTCTTGCGGCACACCAGTTTCTAGCGTGCCGCCGGGTCATTATTTTGTAAGGACAAAGCCTTTGAGTTTCGAAAAGGCCGTATCGATCAGCGCTTTTTGCTGCGCATAGTGCTTATCGTAGTAGCCGACAGCCGGCGACGCGCTGGCCGGGCGGCCGGCATAGGCAAGCTTTTGACCATCGTCGAGATTCTCGAAAATATTGTGCTGGATCTGGAACCATGGACCTTGATTTTGCGGCTCATCCTGGGCCCATACCAATTCCGCAAAGTTCGGGAATTTTTTCAGTTCTGCAGCAAAGGCTTTGTGCGGGAACGGATACAGTTGTTCGATACGAATGATTGCCGTATCCGTTTGACCGCGCTCCTTGCGGGCGTTGACCAGGTCGTAGTACACCTTGCCGGAGCAGGCAACCACGCGCTTGACCTTCTTGGCATCGATCTTTTCATCGACTTCGCCAATTACGGTCTGGAATGAGCCTTTTGCCAGTTCGGACAGCGGCGAACCTGCATCCTTGTTACGCAGCAGCGACTTCGGCGTCATGATGACGAGCGGCTTGCGGAACAGGCGGATCATCTGACGGCGCAGCAGATGAAAAATCTGCGCGGCAGTCGTCGGCTGCACCACTTGCATATTGTTGTCTGCGCATAGTTGCAGGAAGCGCTCAGGACGGGCGGATGAGTGCTCCGGCCCTTGGCCCTCGTAACCGTGCGGCAGCATCATCACGAGACCGGATGCACGTCCCCATTTCACTTCGCCGGAGCTGATGAACTGGTCGATCACGACCTGCGCGCCGTTGGCGAAATCGCCGAACTGCGCCTCCCATATCGTCAGCGTATTCGGCTCCGCGCTGGAATAACCATACTCGAAACCGAGTACCGCTTCTTCCGACAATACGGAGTCGATCACGTTGAATGGCGCCTGTTTGTCGGAAACATTTTGCAGAGGAATATAGCTGCCGGCATCCCAGCGCTCGCGATTTTGATCGTGCAATACCGCGTGCCGGTGCACAAAAGTGCCGCGTCCCGCATCCTGTCCAGTCAAGCGAACTGAATAGCCGGACGCCACCAGTGATGCGTACGCGAGATGCTCCCCCATGCCCCAATCCAGGTTCAACTCGCCACGCCCCATTGCAGCGCGATCGCCGAGAACCTTATCGACCAGCGGGTGCACCTTGAAATTTTCCGGCACAGTGGTGATGCGCGCAGCAAGGCGCTTCAATTCGGCCAAAGGTACGGCAGTATCGGCAGCATCGGTCCATTTACGATTAAGGAAGGGCATCCAATCAACCGCATACTTGCTCTTGAAGTTGGAAATAACCGGATCGACCGTATGCTTGCCTGCATCCATCGCGTCGCGGAAGGCTTTGACCATGCCTTCACCGCCATCGGTGGGAATCGTGCCCTGCGCGACGAGCTTGTCCGCATACAGCTTGCGGGTGCCTGGGTGCTGAGCGATTTTTTTGTACATCAGCGGCTGGGTCAGCGCCGGTGTGTCTTGCTCGTTATGACCCAGCTTGCGATAGCAGATGATATCGACAACGATGTCTTTCTTGAATTCGACGCGATAGTCGAGCGCAATCTGCGTCGCAAATACCACTGCTTCAGGATCATCGGCATTCACATGCAACACCGGCGCCTCAATCATCTTGACCACGTCGGAACAATACAGCGTCGAGCGTGAATCGCGCGGGTCGGACGTGGTAAAGCCGATCTGGTTGTTGATGACGATATGTACCGTGCCGCCGGTGCCGTAACCACGGGTTTGCGCGAGGTTCAGCGTTTCCATTACCACGCCCTGCCCGGCAAATGCGGCATCGCCGTGTACCAGAATCGGCAATACCTGCGAACCATCCTTGTCGCCGCGCCGCTCCATGCGCGCCTTGCACGACCCTTCGACGACCGGGTTGACGATTTCGAGATGAGATGGATTGAATGCGAGCGACAGGTGAACCGGACCGCCAGGCGTGGTGATGTCCGACGAAAAGCCCTGATGGTATTTCACGTCGCCGGCCGGCAGGTCGTCGGCGTGCTTGCCTTCGAATTCGGAAAACAGCTCCTGCGGCGTCTTGCCGAGGATATTGACCAGCACATTGAGACGGCCGCGGTGCGCCATGCCGATCACGATTTCCTGTACGCCTTTTTCACCGGCGCGCTGGATGGTTTCATCCATCGATGCGATAAAGCTCTCGCCGCCTTCCAGAGAAAACCGCTTTTGGCCGACGTATTTGGTATGGAGATAGCGCTCCAGACCTTCGGCTGCGGTCAAACGATCGAGAATGTGCTTTTTCTTTTCAGGCGAAAAACTCGGTGTCGAACGTGTCGATTCGAGTCGTTCCTGCATCCAGCGCTTTTCGCCCGGATCGCTGATGTACATGAACTCGGCGCCGATCGAACGGCAATAGGTGTCGCGCAATGCATTGAGCAAGTCGCGCAGCGACGCCGTCTCGGCACCGAAATAGGTATTGCTGATATTGAACACGATGTCCATATCGGCATCGGTGAAGCCGTAAAAACTCGGCTCCAGCTCTGGAATATTCGGACGTTCCTGGCGCTGCAGCGGATCGAGATTGGCCCAATGGGTACCTAAAAAGCGATAGGCTGCGATCAGTTGTGTCACGGCGACCCGTTTGCGCCCCATCTCGGCGTCGGCGGAAGCGGACACCGTGCGAATCGGCCCCTGCTTGGCACGCTCTGCGAATGAAGCAATCACGGGCGCATGCGCAACGTCTGGCTTGGTCGAACCGTCGACGGCAGGAACGTGCTGCATTGCATCGAAATACGCGCGCCAGTTATCGGGAACAGAACCGGGATTATTGAGGTAGGCCTCGTACAGTTCTTCAACGTACGGCGCGTTACCTCCAAACAAATAGGAGTTGGAGAGGTATTGTTGCATCATCTCTTGCTCACCTTTCTTCGCGTTTCGCGAGATTAGCGGGTTAATTTAACCTTCCGCGACACGGCCTGACCGGTTAGCGGATTGCACATCAAGTTGTGGGGAAGGGCTACGTTAGCTAAGGTGTTACTAGCCGGATAGCATATCACATATGCGTCGCCCAACAAAAAAGCGAGCCGTCCGGGCTCGCTTTTTTGTTGCTGTTTGCTGTTTAACCGCGCTTGTCGATCGGCGGTACCTTGCGCGTTGTCGCGCCGACAAACAACTGACGCGGACGGCCGATTTTTTGTTCAGGATCGGAAATCATTTCATTCCATTGCGCAATCCAGCCCACGGTACGTGCCATTGCGAAAATACCGGTGAATAGCGAAACCGGAATACCCAATGCGGATTGCACGATGCCCGAATAGAAGTCGACGTTCGGATACAGTTTGCGGGACACGAAGTAGTCGTCTTCCAGCGCCACTTTTTCCAGTGCCATCGCGAGCTTGAACAGAGGATCGTTTTCCAGGCCCAGCTCGTTCAGCACTTCATAGCAGGTTTCACGCATCAGCTTGGCACGCGGATCGTAGTTCTTATAAACGCGGTGGCCGAAGCCCATCAACTTCACGCCGGAATTCTTGTCTTTGACTTGCTTGACGAATTCAGGAATCTTGTCGACCGAACCGATTTCTTTCAGCATATTCAGTGCTGCCTCGTTGGCGCCGCCGTGTGCCGGGCCCCACAGACAGGCGATGCCTGCAGCGATACACGCAAACGGATTGGCGCCGGAAGAGCCTGCCAGGCGTACGGTCGAGGTCGATGCATTCTGCTCGTGGTCGGCATGCAGGATCAGGATGCGATCGAGCGCGCGCACCAGCACGTCGTTGACCTTGTATTCTTCGCATGGGGTGGAGAACATCATGCGCATGAAGTTGGCGCTATACGACAAGTCGTTGCGCGGGTAAACGAACGGCTGGCCGACCGAATATTTGTATGCCATCGCCACCAGCGTCGGCATTTTCGCGATCAGGCGGATCGCCGACACTTCACGGTGATGCGGGTCATTGATGTCAAGCGAGTCGTGATAGAACGACGCCAACGCGCCGACCGTACCGACCAAGACCGACATCGGATGTGCGTCACGACGAAAACCGCGGAAGAAGAACTGCATCTGTTCATGGACCATCGTATGCTTGGTCACGGTGTTGACAAATTCCTTCTTCGCTGTCGCGTTAGGCAAGTCGCCGTTCAGCAACAGATAGCAGGTTTCCAGGAAGTCGCAATTGACCGCCAGTTGTTCGATCGGGTAACCGCGATACAGCAGTTCGCCCTTGTCGCCGTCGATATAGGTAATCGACGAATTACAAGCGGCAGTCGACAGAAAGCCCGGATCGTAGGTGAACTTGCTGGTCGTGCCGTACAGTTTGCGAATATCGATGACGTCCGGTCCAACCGTGCCCTTGTATATCGGCAGTTCGAGCGAGGGGGAGCCGTCAGAAAACGACAGCGTGGCTTTGGTTTCAGAGTTGGTCATGGCTCTTCCTTCTTGTGAGCAGTAAGTCGATGGATAGGTAAAATGAATGGTAAAAAATCTTTATGGCACAAATCAAGCGTTACGCAATCTCGCCAAAAGCGCATGGACATGAGGCAAGTCCACCTCACCTTCCGGCTCCTTGCGCGCTAACAACAAACTCATCAAATCGTTATCCGATACGTTCATCAGTTGGGAAAATGCATCCACCTCATCATCTGTCAACGTTGATTCATGCGCATCCAGAAAACGCGTGATAATCAAATCGTTTTCCAGCAGTCCGCGACGTGCGCGCCAGCGCAGGCGGGCACGTTTCGCAGGATGGGCTTGATGGCTTATCGACATATCTCTCATTCACTCTTATTTCATCCGGCTTCCGGCGTCGTTGCCACTGAAAGACGCATGAAATAAGGCGGAAACAGTAATGCTTCCACCTGATTGCTGGGGGACAGGAGGTGCCTCGCAAAACCTTGACGCCCCCCCCTGTCCCGCAATAAAAAATCCCCTACACTGTACGGCGCACCATCAATTCCTTGATCTTGCCGATCGCCTTGTTCGGGTTCAATCCTTTCGGGCAAACGTCGACGCAATTCATGATCGAGTGGCAACGGAACAAACGATATGGATCTTCCAGATTATCCAAACGTTCCCCGGTTGCTTCATCGCGGCTGTCTGCGATAAATCGATACGCTTGCAGCAAGCCGGCCGGACCGACGAACTTGTCCGGATTCCACCAGAACGACGGGCACGAAGTCGAGCAGCATGCACACAGAATACACTCATACAGGCCGTCGAGTTCTTCACGCTCGGTCGGCGATTGCAAACGCTCTTTCTCCGGCGGAATCGTGTTATTGATAAGAAATGGCTTGATTGAATGGTATTGCTTGAAGAACTGGGTCATGTCGACGATCAGATCGCGAATCACCGGCAGGCCCGGCAATGGACGCAACACGATCGGTTCGGTCAACTCGTTCAGATTGGTAGTGCACGCCAATCCGTTCTTGCCATTGATATTCATCGCGTCGGAACCGCACACGCCTTCACGGCAAGAGCGGCGCAAAGCCAGCGAATCATCCACGTCGGATTTGATGCGTTGCAATGCATCCAGCAACATCTTGTCGGTGTCTTGCAGCTCCACCGTCAAGTCTTGCATGTAGGGCTTGCTATCCTTGTCTGGATCGTAACGGTAGATTTGAAATTTTAGAGTGCGTGCCATAATTTTTACCTTTTTGCGGGACAGAGTTTATAAGGCACCGTAGCTGAGTTAGGCTAGATGTCCCCTCTGTCCCCAACATTATATGAAGCGATCCCGATACAACTAAAACGTACGTGCTTTAGGCTGAAAGGTTTCCACCGTCAACGGTTTCGTTTTAACTGGTTTGTAATCGAGGCGATTGCCCTCGGAGAACCACAAGGTGTGTTTCATCCAGTTTTCATCGTCACGCTTTTCGTAGTCGCGGTGCGCATGCGCGCCGCGCGACTCTTTGCGCGCGACCGCAGACGTGATGGTCGCTTTTGCCGTCTCGATCAAATTGTCGAGCTCGAGCGCTTCGACGCGCGCCGTGTTGAAGACCTTGGACTTGTCCTTGAACGACACATGCTTACGGCGCTCATCCAGCTCCATGATTTTCTTGTAGCCGGCTTGCAGCAATTCGTCGGTACGGAATACGCCACAGTACTGTTGCATCGCCGCGCGAATGTCGTTGGCGACAGTCTGCACTCGCTCGGAACCTGTGCTGGATTCGAGCTTGGCCAAACGCGCCAGCGCGAAGTCGGCAGCATCGGCCGGCAACGGCTTGTGGCTTTTCGCTTTCAGATTGCTTTCCACTACATGATTACCGGCTGCGCGACCGAATACGACCAGGTCGAGCAGTGAATTGGTACCGAGACGGTTTGCTCCGTGCACCGACACGCAGGCGCATTCGCCGATCGCGTACATGCCATTGACGACCGCATTCGGGTTGCCATCCTTCGGCGCAACAACCTGGCCATAAATATTGGTCGGAATACCGCCCATCTGATAGTGGATCGTCGGCACCACCGGAATCGGCTCTTTGGTCGCATCGACGTTGGCAAATTTGTGGCCGATTTCAAGAATCGACGGCAAACGCTTCTGGATTGTCTCGGCGCCGATGTGACGCAGATCCAGCAGCACGTGGTCCTTGCTCGGACCACAGCCGCGGCCTTCCTTGATTTCCTGATCCATCGAACGCGACACAAAGTCGCGCGGCGCCAGATCCTTCAGGGTCGGCGCATAGCGCTCCATGAAGCGTTCGCCATTGCTGTTGATCAGAATGCCGCCCTCGCCACGCACGCCTTCAGTGATCAATACGCCCGCACCTGCCACGCCGGTCGGATGGAATTGCCAGAACTCCATGTCTTCCAGCGGCAGTCCGGCGCGTGCCGCCATGCCAAGGCCATCGCCGGTATTGATGAATGCATTGGTCGACGCGGCGAAGATACGACCGGCGCCACCGGTCGCGAAAATCGTGGTCTTGGCTTCGAGAATCATCACGTCGCCGGTTTCCATCTCGAGCGCGACGACGCCAATCACATCGCCTTCCGCATCGCGAAGAACATCGATCGCCATCCATTCGACGAAGAAGTGGGTCTTGGCGCGTACATTGCGCTGATATAGCGTGTGCAGTAATGCATGACCGGTACGGTCGGCTGCGGCACACGCGCGTTGCACCGGCTTTTCACCGAAGTTCGCGGTATGGCCGCCGAATGGGCGTTGATAAATCGTACCGTCCGGATTGCGGTCGAACGGCATGCCGAAATGTTCGAGTTCGTACACGACTTTCGGCGCTTCGCGGCACATGAATTCGATCGCATCCTGGTCGCCCAGATAATCGCCGCCCTTGACGGTGTCGAACATGTGCCAGTACCAGCCGTCTTCGGACATGTTGCCGAGCGAGGCACCGATACCGCCTTGCGCTGCAACCGTGTGCGAACGAGTCGGAAAAACCTTGGACAATACAGCGACGTTCAAACCGGCTTCAGCCAATTGTAGCGAAGCGCGCATGCCGGAACCGCCGGCGCCAACGATCACCGCATCGAAGCGGCGGGAAGGAATAGAAGATTTGATTGCTGCCACGATTAGGCTCTCCACAAAATCTGCGCCGCCCATCCGGCACAACCGATCAACCACACGATAGTGGCCACTTGCAATGCAAGGCGTAATCCAACCGGTTGGACATAGTCCATCCAGATATCGCGCATGCCAACCCATGCATGGTAGAACAACGCAAGGAAAGTCACGAAGGTCGCGATCTTGAACCACTGCTGCGCGAACATGCCGGCCCAGCCTTCATAGCTGAAATTACTGCCGGTTAGGAAAGTTACGAGAAGGATAACCGTATAAAGTGCCATCACGATGGCAGTCACGCGTTGCGCGAGCCAGTCTTTGAGGCCGTAATGTGCGCCAACTACCAAGCGCTTCGGTCCGATATTATTGTTTGCCATTTAGAATGTCCCGAACAGTTTCAATGCAACCAATGCAGTCAACACCAGGCTGACCGCAAGAACACCGGTAGCGGATTTTCGCGCGCTGTCTTTGTCCAGACCGACATGCGTATCCATGATAAGGTGCCGAATACCGGAACAGAAATGCTGCAGATAGCCCCACGCCATCACCAGGATCAACAGCTTGACGAACCAGCCGGAGGTGAACCCCTTGAAATATTCAAATGAAATTTCGGATGTCAGACTTTTTTCGAGCAAGTACAAAATCAACGGCAACAGCAGGACCAGCAGGGCTCCACTGACGCGGTGTGCGAATGACACAATACTTGCCAGCGGCATGCGATATTTCGGCAAGTCCTTGATGAAATGAATATTGCGAAATTCCGGCCGACTTTTTTTTCCGGCTTCAGACATAACAAAACCTCCCTGATCTAAATAATTCCGTGATTTTCGCCTATTTTGTGCAGCACACCAATAAGTATTGTGCGCAGTAGGCAATATATTGGTTTGTCAAGATCAAAGATCAATAAGTCCACGCCTGACATCGACCGACGCACACCCTCAACTCAACTCATTCTGATAATGGTGACGGTCCGTCAGATATAAGCCCCGCCGCACTTCAACCGGCTTGTTGCCATACGTGTACGACACCCGCTCAACACTCAGTAGCGGCGTATTGACAGCAACCGCCAACAACTCGGCGACATCCTTATCCGCCGCGACTGCGCGAATCTTTTCTGCCGCATGAATCATATGGGTGCCGAACTCACTCTCGAACAAGCCATACATCGGTCCCTTGTATTCAATCAGGCGCTCCGCGGTCAACCCCTTGAAAATGATACCGGGCAGCCAAAGCTCTTCCAGAATCGTCGGGGCGCCGTCAAATGACTGCACCCGCTTGATGAAGATCACGGAGTCGCCCGATTTGATGTCGAGTTGACGCGCAACTTCGGCCGGCGCACGTAGACGCTTGACTTCAATGATCCTATTGTCAGGGTAGTGTGCCTCGCCCAGATCCGGCATCAAGCGCAGAAAACGGAATTGGGCGCGCGCTTCGTGATGCGTCGCAACAAAAGTCCCTTTACCTTGCCGCCGCACCACCAGATTTTCCGCAGACAATTCGTCGATCGCCTTGCGTACCGTTCCCTGACTGACCTTGAAACGATTCGCCAGTTCGACTTCGCTTGGGATCAGTTCGCCCGGCTTCCATTCGCCCGATTGCAAACTTTGCGTAATCAGGGCCTTGATTTGCTGATAGAGCGGACTAAAGGTAGGCGATGCTCCGGGAGTAGAAATCCCTGCGCCAGCACTAGGCGCGCCATTATTGGTCAAATGGGGTGGAATGAAACTCATAGGTTATGATTTCACCATAAAACTGCGGTTGCCGTCCAGCAAAAAGTGATAACTTATATGTCTTATATAAGACATAAGATAGGTATTGACAGAGTAGCGCTGCAAGCCTACACTCGCGGGCAACATTTGCTCTATAGCGGCGGAATTGCAAGGGACGGTTGTTGTCACGCACAATCCACCCTTTTTATCTGCACTAAACAGACTGTGACTTGCCAAGTTTTCACCGGTATTATTACAGGCTCACGGAAATTTATTTTTTAATGTTGAGGATAGAGCGGGCCGCGTAGGTGGGGCGTCCAGCCAAACCTGGCGCCCTTCGGCACGCTACAAAGCCTTGGCGGCCCCCTCTGTCCTGCAAATAATAAACTTCCGCATCGTTGTCATTACCACTTTGGAGATTCAACATGGCTAAAGCCCCCATGCGTGTTGCCGTCACCGGCGCCGCCGGCCAGATCGGCTATTCACTGCTGTTCCGCATCGCCAACGGCGATATGCTCGGCAAAGACCAACCGGTCATCCTGCAATTGCTCGAAATCCCCGATGAGAAAGCGCAAAAAGCTCTCAAAGGCGTGATGATGGAAATCGACGACTGCGCGTTCCCGCTATTGGCCGGCATGACCGCGCATAGCGATCCGATGACCGCGTTCAAGGATATCGATGTCGCCTTGCTGGTCGGCGCCCGTCCGCGCGGCCCAGGCATGGAGCGCAAGGATCTGCTCGAGGCCAATGCCCAGATCTTCACGGTGCAAGGCAAGGCACTGAATGCAGTCGCATCGCGCAATGTCAAGGTTCTGGTCGTCGGTAACCCGGCCAATACCAACGCCTATATCGCCATGAAATCGGCGCCGAACCTGCCAGCCAAGAACTTTACCGCGATGCTGCGCTTGGACCACAACCGCGCCCTGTCTCAAATTGCGGCGAAGACCGGCAAACCGGTGTCGTCGATCGAAAAGCTGTTCGTATGGGGCAATCACTCCCCGACCATGTACGCCGACTATCGCTACGCAACGATCGACGGCCAGTCGGTCAAGGCGATGATCAACGACGACGCATGGAACAAGGATGTATTCCTGCCGACCGTCGGCAAGCGCGGCGCTGCGATCATTGAAGCGCGCGGCCTGTCTTCTGCTGCGTCGGCTGCCAATGCGGCCATCGATCACGTACATGACTGGCTGCTCGGCACCAACGGCAAGTGGACCACGATGGGGATCCCGTCCGATGGTTCGTATGGCATTCCGGAAGGCACAATGTTCGGTTTCCCGGTCACCACCGAAAATGGCGAATACAAGATTGTCCAGGGTCTGGAAGTCGATGCATTCTCGCAAGAGCGCATCAACGTCACGCTGAAAGAATTGCTCGAAGAGCGTGATGGCGTCAAACATCTCGTAGGCTAACACCCGCGATGCTCAGGCCGGCGACACACCCTCGTGCGCCGGTCCGCTCTGCGCCCAATTCACCGCATCACATCTGATTTACGCTGCACATGCATCCCTCCGAGGCTTTATTCCAAGGCAAGCGCCAGCCGGTTTCGATTCCGGTCTGCGACCACTACGCCGGCTCCGAAAAACTGATGCGTAAATCGCTAGTCCTGCAACAAGAACTTGGCCCTGTTTTTGATATTACCTTCGATTGCGAAGATGGCGCCGGCGCCGGTGGTGAAGAAGCGCACGCGCGCTTGATCGCCGCGCTGATTGCGAGTGATGAAAATCGCTTCGAGCGCATTGGCGCACGCGTGCACGATATCACCAGCGAATTCTTCGAACAGGATGTCGCGCTCATTTGCAAAGGCGCGGCAAAGCGCCTTGCTTACCTGGTGATACCCAAAGTCGATAGCGCCGCCGACGTCGGCAACGCACTCGCGGTCGTCAATCGCTACGCAAACAAAGCCGGCCGCTCGAATCTGCCGGTTCACGTATTGATTGAAACCCACGGCGCACTGGCAGACGTGCACGCAATCGCCGCCCTGCCCCAGATTGAATGCCTGTCTTTCGGCATCATGGATTTTGTATCCGCGCACTATGGCGCGATTCCCGGCGCCGCAATGCGTACGCCGGGTCAATTCACGCATCCTCTGGTGGTGCGCGCCAAGCTTGAAATCGCGGCGGCCTGCCATGCGCATGGCAAGGTTCCCTCGCACAATGTCACGACTGAAATCAAGGATACCGCGGTTGTGGCGAACGATGCGAACCGCGCGACATCTGAATTTGGCTATACCCGGATGTGGAGTATTCATCCGGACCAGATCAAACCAATTGTAAAGTCCCTTTCCCCGCGCAGTTCCGAAGTCAACGAAGCATCGCAGATTCTGACCGCAGCACAGAACATGCAATGGGGACCGATACAACATAACGGCAAGCTGCATGACCGCGCCAGCTACCGATACTATTGGACGATACTCCAGCGGGCAAAATCGAGCGGTCAGCCGATACCTGAATTGGCGGCCGCTCTCTTATGAAACTTGCGCGCACATTATCCTGAGCATGGATGACGTCGCTCACGAAAGGAGACATGCTCATGAAAAAATATTTATCCGTAATGTTGATCGCCGGCTTGGCGATCGGTATGCAACAAGCCCAGGCGCAAGACACCTCAGTGCCCCTGAATAAAGCCGTGAAAAAAGCGCCGCCCAAGAAAGCGGCGCCTGCACATAAAGATGCGGCAACCAGCGACGACGACGAGAAAGAACCGGATACCAGTGCGTCGACGAGCACGGAATTTCACTGCGAACTTGGCAACAAATTGACGATTTACCACAATGCCAGCGACAACAAGCACATCGCATTGCGCTGGAAACAGCGGTTGCTGCGCTTGATCCGGGTCGATACCAGTACCGGTGCCGAGCGGTTTGAAAATCGCAAAGTCGGCCTAGTGTGGATCGGCATTCCGGCCAAGGGCATGCTACTCGATTCCAAGAAAGGTCAGCAACTTGCCAATGAATGCAAGACTGCGCAACAGATGACGCAAGAAATGCCGAAAAGCTAGTACGCAGCCGGGTTGAATTGGAGGGTGTATGCCGAATCGATCGGAGGTGTTTACAAGG
>CAMLDH010000002.1 GCA_946478765.1 uncultured Oxalobacteraceae bacterium
CGAAAGCCTGGTGGCAGCCGGCATTCATCGCGCCGCGGCCCTGGTCATCAGTTACGCCGACACGCCGGCAGCGCTGAAAGTGCTGCATTTCGCGCATGAGCTGGCGCCGACGCTGCCCGTCATTGTACGCAGTCACGACGATGCCGATCTCGACAAATTACGCGCCGCCGGCGCCACCGAAGTGGTGCCGGAAGCGCTCGAAGGCAGTTTGATGCTGGCATCGCACGCGCTGGTAATGCTGGGCGTGCCCTTGCGGCGCGTGGTGCACCGCGTGCAGGCGGCGCGCGACGAGCGTTACGCATCGCTGCGCGGCTATTTCCATGGTGCCGGCGATGCGCTGGACGATGCCGAACATTTGCATGTGCGGTTGCATTCCGTCACATTGGGCGAGGGCGCAAATGCAATTGGAAAATCATTGATGATGCTTAAATTGTCGGATTTCGGCGCGGAGGTGACGACCGTGCGGCGCGGCAAAAACCGCATCGAGGTGATGCCGGATCTGGTCCTGCAAGCGAACGACATCGTGGTGCTGCGCGGCGCCACGGAAGCGGTGGCACGGGCCGAGGAACGCTTGCTGAAATAAGCGGTGCGGCACTTGCTCCAACAGCACTCTTGCATCGTAGCCGCCGGCCAATTGCTGCGTTTCATCGAGATCGGCGCACCATTCTGTAAATATGCCACCATGCAATGCAAGCGCGGATGCCGGTAAAATGACGGCAGCGTCGGCCCATTCGCGCCATCCCGCTCCCAACAGAGAAATCCCTTATGGAAGTTTTCGAACGCATCCTCGGCATCATTCTGCCGGTCTTCATCATCATTGCCCTCGGTTACGCTTATGCGCGCCGGCGCGGCGACAGCGTCAAGGCCGACATGACGGCGGTCAATCGCGTCAGCATGGGCGTGCTGTGCCCGCTGCTGGTGTTTACCGCGCTGGCGGCAAAGGATTTCGATATTGCGCACAATGGCACGCTGATTCTCGCCGGCGCGCTGATTGCACTGGGTTCGGGCCTGCTGGCGTGGCCGGTTGCGCGCATGTTGGGCTACGACGTGCGCAGCTTCGTACCGCCGATGATGTACAACAACTGCGGCAACATGGGATTGCCGCTCGCCGTGCTGGCCTTCGGCACTGCCGGCCTGTCGTCGGCGGTCGCGCTCTTCATGGCGTGCAACCTGGTGTATTTTTCGGTTGGCATCAAGATCATCGAAATCGGCCGTACCGGCGCGCATACGTCTTCGTGGAAATTCCTGCTAAGCCCGATGATGGTCGCAATGATCGTCGGCATGGCATTTGCCGCCCTGCATATCGCGTTGCCCACGCCCTTGTTTCAAGCGTTGAAAATGCTGGGCGAAGCGTGCATACCGATCATGTTGTTCGCATTAGGCGTGCGCATGATGGATGTCAGTTTCAAGAGTTGGCACATCGGCTTGATCGGCGCAGTCGTGTGTCCGGTCGCCGGCTTGGCCGTGGCCTGGCTACTGGATGGCGTATTGCGCATGACGCCGGCGCAACGCGGCCAGATGTATTTGTTTGCCGCGCTGCCGCCAGCCGTGTTTTGCTTCATGGTGGCGGAGCAATACAAACAGGAGCCGGACAAGGTGGCGTCGATTGTATTGCTGGGGAATCTGGCGGCGCTGGTGTTCGTGCCGGTGGGATTGTGGATGGGCTTGCGGGCGGCCTGAATTTTTCCCGCCTATGTCGTCGGCAGCATCTCGAAGCTGTCCGCCGCCAGCGGCGCATCATCGACGTCGGCAAGGGTCACATTGCGTACCTGCGCGCTGGATGGGCCACGCCACGCCCAATCGATGATGTTCTGAACGGCTGCAGGCTCGCCGGCAACGACCGCTTCCACCGAACCATCCGCGCGATTGCGCACCCAGCCTGACAGTTTCAAGGCGCGTGCCTGTGCTGCAAACGCGGCGCGGTAGCCGACGCCTTGCACGAGTCCGGTGATGCGCAGGTGCGTGGCCAATTTTATTTCCCGATAGCGATTGCATCATTTTTTCTTCAGCAATGGCGCCAGATATTTGCCGGTCACGCTCGCCGGATTCTTTGCCACTTCTTCCGGGGTGCCGGTCGCGATGATTTTTCCGCCGCCGGCGCCGCCTTCCGGTCCCAGATCGATCAGCCAGTCAGCAGTCTTGATCACATCCAGATTGTGTTCAATGATGACGACCGTGTTGCCTTGGTCGCGCAAGCGGTGGATCACTTTCAGCAGCAAGTCGATATCGTGGAAATGCAAGCCCGTAGTCGGTTCATCCAGGATGTACAGCGTGCGGCCGGTGTCGCGTTTCGATAGTTCCAGCGACAGCTTCACGCGCTGCGCTTCACCGCCGGACAGCGTGGTCGCGCTCTGGCCCAGACGGATATAGCCGAGTCCGACATCGAGCAGTGTGTGCAGCTTGCGCGCAATCACCGGCACCGGCTTGAAAAATTCATGCGCTTCTTCGACCGTCATGCCCAGTACTTCGGTGATGTTTTTTCCTTTGTAAAGCACTTCCAGCGTCTCGCGGTTGTAGCGTTTGCCGTGGCACACGTCGCACGGTACATACACATCCGGCAAAAAGTGCATCTCGACTTTGATCACGCCGTCGCCTTGGCACGCTTCGCAGCGTCCACCCTTGACGTTGAACGAGAAACGCCCCGCGCTATAACCGCGCTCTTTCGATGCCGGCACGGTCGCGAACAGGTCGCGGATCGGGGTGAACAGACCGGTGTATGTCGCCGGGTTCGACCGCGGCGTACGGCCGATCGGCGCCTGGTCGACCGAGATCACCTTGTCGAAATGCTCCAGCCCGCTGACCGAGTCATGCGCCGCCGGTTCCGCCTGCGAGCCGTACAAGTGGCGCGACGCCGCGTGATACAGCGTGTCGTTGACCAGCGTCGATTTGCCCGAACCGGATACGCCGGTCACGCAAGTCAGCAAGCCGACCGGCAAATTGAGCGTCACATTTTTCAGGTTGTTGCCGCTGGCGCCGGTGATGACGAACTGGCGTTTCGGATCGGATGCAGTGCGCTTTTTCGGCACGCTGATTTCAAAGGTGCCGTTCAGATATTTCGCGGTGAGCGATTTCTTGTTTTTCAGGATCTGCTCGAGCGTGCCTTGCGCAATGATTTCGCCGCCGTGCACGCCGGCCCCCAAGCCCATGTCGACCACGAAGTCGGCGCAGCGGATCGCGTCTTCATCGTGTTCGACCACCAGTACGCTGTTGCCGATGTCGCGCAAATGTTTCAGTGTCTCGATCAAACGATCATTGTCGCGCTGGTGCAAACCGATCGACGGCTCGTCCAGCACATACATCACGCCGGTCAGGCCGGAGCCGATTTGCGACGCCAGCCGGATGCGTTGCGCTTCGCCGCCGGACAAGGTGTCGGCGCTGCGTTCCAGCGACAGATAATCGAGGCCGACGTTGTTCAGGAACTTCAGGCGCGACACGATTTCCTTGACGATGCGGTCGGCGATTTCCCGTTTCGCGCCGGTCAGTTTCAGGCGCTCAAAGAATTCGAGCGTTTCGCGCAACGGTGTCGCCGCGATCTCGTAAATCGCGCGTTCCTGCTTGCCGGTGCCGACTTTCACGAAACGCGCTTCGATGCGCAGACGCGCGCCTGCGCACGATGGACACTCCTTCTTGTTGATGAACTTCGCAAGCTCTTCCTTGACCGCCATCGAATCGGTTTCGCGGTAGCGCCGCTGCAGATTGTTCACCACACCTTCAAACGTATGTTCGCGGATCGCGGTGCGGCCGCGTTCGTTGATGTAGCTGAACGGGATCGTCTGGCGGCCGGAGCCGAACAATACGACTTGCTGCGCCTTCTCCGGCAGCTTCTCGAACGGCACATCGACATCGAATTCGTAAAATTCCGCCAGGTTCGTCAGCATCTGGAAATAGAACTGGTTGCGCCGGTCCCATCCCTTGACCGCGCCGCTGGCGAGCGACAGGTTGGGGAAGGCGACGATGCGTTTCGGATCGAAGAATTCGATGTGGCCGAGACCATCGCACTCCGGGCACGCGCCCATCGGATTGTTGAACGAGAACAGGCGCGGTTCCAGTTCCTGCAGCGAGTAGCCGCAAGTCGCGCACGCGAATTTGTTGGAATACAAATGCTCTTTGCCGCCCTCCATTTCCAGGGCAAGCGCGCGCCCGTCTGCGAGACGCAATGCGGTCTCGAAACTCTCGGCCAGACGCTGCTTGATGTCGGCCTTGATCTTGAGGCGGTCAACCACTACGTCGATCGTGTGCTTCTCGGTCTTCTTCAGCTTCGGCAGATCGTCGACCTCATAAATCTTGGCAGCGTTGGTGCCGCTCTGGATGCGAAAGCGCACGAAACCTTGCGCCTGCATCTGCTCGAACAGATCGACATGCTCGCCTTTGCGGTTGGCGACGACCGGCGCCAGGATCATCAGCTTGGTGTCTTCCGGCATGGTCAGCGCGGCATCGACCATTTGCGATACCGACTGCGCAGCCAGCGGATGCTCCGGATGATCCGGGCAATACGGCGTGCCGACGCGCGCGTACAGCAGGCGCAGGTAATCGTGGATCTCGGTGACCGTGCCGACGGTCGAGCGTGGATTGTGCGACGTCGCCTTCTGTTCGATCGAGATTGCCGGCGACAATCCTTCGATCATGTCGACATCCGGCTTTTCCATCAATTGCAGGAACTGGCGCGCATAGGCCGACAGGGATTCGACATAGCGCCGCTGTCCTTCCGCGTACAAGGTATCGAATGCGAGCGACGACTTGCCGGAGCCGGACAGGCCGGTGATCACGATCAGTTTGTTGCGGGGCAGGTCCAGATTGATGTTTTTGAGGTTATGCGTACGCGCACCTCGAATACGGATTTCTTCCATGAACGACTTTCAGCGTAAGCTTTGCGGCGCCTGCGGCGGATTTAACAAGCTGCAGCACGTGAGAACGGGTCAACCTGATACTATAACGGGTTTTGATGCTTGCCGTAAAAGGCAGGCTTCCTCAGAGGCTGTCAACAAACCTGCTGCGCGCCGCATCCTGCGGCCGCTCGCCAGTTTCTGTTGTCGGTCTTTCACGATGAATATCCATGGTTGCCACTATTTCTCCCGACACAACATCCAGCATGACGCGCACCGAAATTCGGGCCAGCGCGTCGCTGGCATCGATTTTTGCGCTGCGCATGCTCGGCTTGTTTTTGATCCTGCCGGTATTTGCCGTGCACGCCAAAACCTTGTCCGGCGGCGACAATGTAACCATGGTGGGGCTGGCCATGGGCATATACGGTTTGGCGCAAGCCTTTGGCCAACTGCCGTTCGGGATCGCCTCCGACAAATACGGCCGCAAGCCGGTCATCGTCTTCGGCCTGATTCTGTTTGCGCTGGGCTCGTTCATTGCCGCTGCGGCCAGCAGTATCGAATGGGTCATTGTCGGCCGCGCGGTGCAGGGCGCCGGCGCGATTTCGGCCGCAGTCACCGCCTTCATTGCCGATGCAACGCGCGACGAGCATCGCACCAAGGCAATGGCGATGGTTGGCGGTTCGATCGGCGTGACATTTGCCGTATCGCTGATTGCAGCGCCCGTGTTGTATCGATGGATAGGGATGGCGGGGATTTTCGGCTTGACCGGCGGCTTGGCGCTGGTGGCGATTCTGGTGGTGCTATTCGTCGTGCCCGCCGCATCGACGCTAAAAGTACAGCGCATCGCAATCGGTGAAATTTTGAAAAACCGCGAATTGATGCGCCTGAACTACGGCGTGTTTGCATTGCATCTGACACAAATTGCGGTCTTCGTCGTGGTGCCGGCAGCGCTGGTGCAATACGTGAATCTGCCGGTTGCCGAACACTGGAAAATCTATCTGCCGGTGGTGCTGGCCTCGTTCGTGATCATGCTGCCGCCGATTTTCATCAGCGAGAGACAGGGCAAAACAAAGCAGGTATTTGTTGGCGCGATCCTGTTGCTGCTGTTGGTGCAACTTGGCATGTGGCTATTCCTGTCGCAGGCGTCGGGACACTGGATGATTCTTGTGTCATTGCTATTGGCTTTTTTCGTTGCATTCAATATTCTGGAAGCGAGTCAGCCATCGCTGGTGTCGCGTCTTGCACCAGCGCAAGCCAAGGGTGCTGCACTTGGCGTGTACAACACGTTGCAGTCATTGGGTTTGTTTTGCGGTGGTGCATTGGGTGGCTGGTTGAAACAGCATGTCGGTGCTTCATCCGTGTTTGCGTTGGGCGCGGTACTGACCGTTGTCTGGCTTATAATTGCCGCCAACATGAAAAATCTGCCGCGTCGTGGCCAACTGCAAACGCAAACGTCATTGGTTTAGCAGCCCGCCCCACTTAAATTTGCGGGTTCTGCCGGTTGCTCGAAGGCGATTGCGGCGTTGCAAATGCGCGTCAGGAGAACCACCCTGACTGTGCTTTGCGCCTTGCACTCGCCTCCGATCAACGCGGCATAACCCGCAAATTTAAGTGGGGCGAACTACTAGCATCTGTTGAGAATATTTTGGGAGAAGTAAATTTATGGCATCGGTAAATAAAGTCATCATCGTCGGCAATCTGGGGCGCGATCCGGAAACGCGTTACATGCCGAACGGCGAAGCAGTCACCAACGTCGCCATCGCCACGACGGAAAGCTGGAAAGACAAAAACAGCGGCGAGAAAAAGGAATTGACCGAATGGCATCGGGTTACGTTCTATCGCAAGTTGGCGGAAATCGCCGGCCAGTACTTGAAGAAAGGGTCGCAAGTCTATGTCGAAGGCCGCCTGCAGACGCGCAAGTGGACCGATAAAGATGGCGTGGAGCGCTATACAACGGAAATCATCGCGGACACGATGCAGATGCTGGGCAGCCGCCAAGGCATGGGCGGCAGTGCACCAATGGACGACGAGTACGGCAGCGCCCCTGCGCCGCGCCAAAATGCCGGCGGTGCCAGCAGCGGCGCGTCGCGTCCGGCAGCATCGAAGCCAGCGCCGAATTTCAGCGATATGGATGACGATATTCCATTCTAATGGGCACTTTCTCTAATATGTAAATAAAAGGCTCGCAGCGTAGAAACTGTGGGCCTTTTTTCTTGTTTACGTTTTTATTGACTGTATTAGGACAAGGCTGGATAGCATGGTTAAGCGGGTTTCTTTTGCGACTTGACTGACATTCGTTCCAGGACCTCGAACACCAGCATGCCAGTCAACATCGCAATGAAGAACAGCAAAGGTTTTGCGCCACCTTGGGCAAGCGATGCCAGGGCCGGCCCTGGGCAATAGCCGGCCAGACCCCAGCCTAAGCCGAAAGTCAGGCTGCCGAGCACAAGCCGCCAGTCAATCTGTGTCGCCGTTGGCAGGCGCATGGCCTCGCCCAGAAGCGATTGCGGTCGCTTGACCGCGAACGGGAATGCCAGCGCTCCGACCAGCAAGGCGCCGCCCATGACAAACGCAAGCGACGGGTCCCAGTTTCCGGCCAAATCCAGAAAGCCGAGCACTTTCGACGGGTCTGTCATGCCGGATACAATCAAACCAAGGCCAAATACCAGGCCGGCCACCAACGCCATCAGCATTTTCATCTCGTTCTCCTCAAGCAAACACGTGACGCACGATGTAGACCGTCACGAATCCCGCAAACATAAAGGCCAGCGTCGCCATCATCGAGCGCGGCGAGCGTCGCGACAGGCCGCATACACCATGCCCGCTGGTGCAGCCCGACCCATAGCGGGTGCCGATGCCCACCAGCAGGCCCGCAACGATGAGTATCGGCATACTGGCATCGACACGAACATTCGGAAGAGGGAGTAACAAGCCATAGACCAAGGGGGCGCCCACCATGCCGGCAATGAAGGCAATGCGCCATCCGATGTCGCCGTTGGACGGTCTGAGCAGGCCGCCAACAATGCCACTGATGCCGGCAATCCTGCCGTTAAAGAACAGGAATAGTGTAGCTGCCAAGCCAATCATCAAACCGCCGACAAGCGATGTCCATGGCGTAAAGTGAGTCCAGTCAATTGTCATGCTGTTTCTCCTCATCCTTAGGGCAATACAACTGGTAGAGCACTTGCAGCACAGCCAACGCTTCCTGGCTGGCGATGCTGTAGAAAATCTGCTTGCCTTCGCGGCGCGTATTCACCAGTTGCTCTTCCCGCAGCACGGTCAATTGCTGCGACAAGGTCGGTTGGCGAATTCCAGTAACCGTTTCCAGTTCGCTGACCGAGTATTCGCCTTGCGTCATCTGGCACAGCAAGAGCAAGCGGTCCGGGTTGGCAAGAGCCTTCAGCAGGCCGCATGCCTGCCCGGCAGCTGCCTGAAGTTTCATTAAATCAATTTGCTTTGGCTTGATCATGGGACGTCGGGTGAAATAACGCTTTACGCCTAAATTATACTGCATCATAATATATAAAAGCATATAATTAATCAGGGTTGGGGCACGATTTTTCTCCCGTCGACTTGGCAAGGAGCCAACATGATTTTCAGACAACTCTACGAGCCGCTTTCCAGCACCTACACCTACCTTCTGGGTGACGAGCGGACCGGTCAGGCTATCCTCATTGACCCGGTCATCTCCACCATGGAGCGCGACTTGGCCGAAGTCCATCGCCTCGGCCTGAAGCTCGCCTATACCGCCGACACGCACATCCATGCCGATCACATCACCGCTGCACTCGAACTCAAGCGCGCAGTCGGCAGTAAGATTGCCGCGCCTGCCTGTGACCGCCTGCCCTGCGCCGACGTCGGTATCGAGGAAGACAAGCCGTTCCAGGTCGGCGGCCTCACGCTGCAACCCATCCACACGCCAGGCCATACTGATGGGCATTTCGCTTATCTGTTCAACGACCGGGTGTTCACCGGGGATGCGTTATTGATTGACGGCTGTGGTCGTACCGACTTCCAGAACGGTGATGCTGATGCCCTTTACAAGAGCGTGCGGGAAAAGCTGTTTGCGCTGCCGGACGAAACGCTGGTCTATCCAGCGCATGACTACAAGGAGCGCTTTGTGTCATCCATTGCGCAGGAAAAAGCACGTAACCCGCGATTAGGGGGTGACAAGACACTGGAAGAGTTCAGGCACATCATGGCGAACCTGAGTCTGCCTTATCCCAAGTTCATTGACTATGCCGTGCCGGGCAACCAGCAATGTGGCGTTTGCCCACCTGGCGTGCCAGAAAATCTGGAGAACTATTGCCGCAAGATGACCCAAAGTCCGCAGGGCTGATGACATACGTTGCAAACTGACGTTACGCAGCGCATGGTTTTGGCTGCTTTTTGCGACTGCCCTTCGTAACAGAAAAGAGTCGGACCATGCTTCACCATGGGGTAGTGCGTAACATCAGTGCGTAAGGTCAGTTATTTACAAAAAATAGTGCCTATAACCAATAGTGTCCATAACCGTTTTGAAATGCTGGTTACGTAAAAATGGAAAAACCCCGCTCTTGCGGGGTTTTTTGTTGTACTCGAGAATAATTCTCGCATTCCTGATTGGCTGGATTATGATTCCTTAATTAACGTTAAGAAATTTTGTAGTGAACTTTCCTTTTTGAATTGTTAAATTTGTTAAAATTGCATATTTGCAATATGGCTGTTCAATAATTCGCATGCCACTTGAGCGTTCCGGGAGGGAAAGAGCGCGCGCCTGTCCCGCTTTTTCGCGTTCTGGTTAGCGACACTGCGCAAGTTAGGGATGGACCGTGTCATGCCGGACGTGTGCATAAACCAAAAACAAGCTCTTACCATGTTTCCCGAACGTAGTGAACCGCTTAGTGCGATAGCACATATCCGATTGATCAGCCTCATGGAGGCTGCGGGTGATGCTGTTTTCCAACTGAATAAAAAGGGGGAAATCCTCTACGCCAGCAAGCGCGCAACCGACATGCTCGGTTGCAGCGAAAGCCTGGCAGGATTACCGCTTTCCGAGTTGATTTCGCTGGTGGATCGTCTCGCCATTACGGTCGCATTGAATCAGGCGGTCGAGTCGCACAAGCCGGTCCGGGTCAATGTGCGGATGAATACGCACGCTTCAATCCTGTGGTTTGAATTGCAGTTGACCGCCTATCTGACCGAGCAGGGCGACCAGGAATTACTCGCCGTGGGCCGCGATATCTCCAGTCAGCACGCGACCGAAGAGCGTCTGCGCCACATGGCGACCCACGATGCGCTGACCGGTTTGCCCAACCGTTCCTTGCTGTCCGATCGTATCCGCATGGCCATCGCGCAAGCGCGGCGCACCGGGAAGGGGTTCGCGATCATTGCGTTGGATCTCGATGGCTTTAAAAAAGTCAACGATGCACTCGGCCACCCGGTCGGCGATGCGTTGCTGCGCGTGGCAGGCGAGCGCTTGCGCGAAGCCTTGCGCGATGTCGATACGCTGGCCCGGGTGGGCGGCGATGAATTTGTGGCCGTGTTGCCGGGAGCGGTGGACGAAGCGGAGATCCAGTTGATCGCACGTCGCTTGATATCGGCAATGCAGTTGCCTTTCGATATCCATGGTCATACCTTGTACGTCGGCACTTCGGTCGGCGGCGCGATTTACCCCGAACATGGCGACAGTGAAGTGAAATTGCTGGCGCATGCGGATACCGCGATGTACCGCGCAAAAGAGACGGGCAAGGCACGCTGCGTCCTTTACGATCATCAGAAATTCAATCTGCCGGGGCATGATGTGTCGATGGAAGCGGCCATGTTCGAGGGCGTCAGGAACGGCGAATTTTTGCTGCATTATCAACCGATCGTGGATGCGCGTACGCGTCAGATCAAGGGGTTCGAGGCCTTGATGCGGTGGGTGCGGCCGGAACTGGGCGCAGTGTCGCCGGTTCAATTCATCCCGATGGCCGAAAACAATGGCTTGATCAATTTGCTGGGCGCATGGGCGCTGAAGGCGGCATGCGTGCAAATCAAGCGTTTTGAAGAAGCCGCAGGACGGCAACTCTATGTGTCGGTCAACGTCAGTCCGCGTCAGTTTCGCAATGATCAATTCCTTGAGGTGATGGATGACGCGATCAAATTATCCGGGCTGCATGGACAGCAATTGCTGCTGGAAATTACCGAAGGCATTTTGATGTCCGATCCGGAACATGCCGAGGCATTACTGACGGCAATTACGGCGCGCAATGTGCGGATCGCGATTGACGATTTCGGTACCGGCTATTCGTCGCTGGCCTACCTGAAGCGCTTTCCTATCGCTGCCTTGAAAATCGATCGCGCCTTCATCAAGGATTTGCCCTCATCGATCAAGGATGCGGCGATCTGCAATGTCGTGCTGAGCCTGGCCAAGCATTTGAGTTTGGACACAGTGGCTGAAGGCGTTGAAAATGAACGGCAATTAGCGTTTCTGGCAACGCAAGGCTGCACCTTGATCCAGGGTTTCCATACCGGAAAACCTTTATTGCCGGAGGCCGCGATTGAAATATTGAAAGCAGACACTTTGCTATCGGTGTCGTCTTTGCTTACTCACTAAGAATCGGGTCAATGAGCACAATTGCCGCCCCCTCAGGCCTGCCCAAGAAAACGCTGGATTTGCTTTGGACGCGCATGCGCCAGCGCGGCGATCTGCCGGGATTTTCCAAAGTCATCAATGCCATCCTGGGTGCAATGCGCGGCGAAGATGATCAGGAATTCAATATGACGAAAACCGTGTTGGCAGACCCGGCATTGACGCAAAAAGTGTTGCGGCTGGCGAATAGTCCGATGTATGCGGTATTCGGGACAATCAATACCGTGTCGAAAGCGGTCATTGTGTTGGGGACCGACGCGATCGGGCATCTGGCACTGGGCTTGAAATTGATCGACGGGCTGTCAGCTGCGTCGGCGGACTCCATTAGTACCCGCAATGAAATGGAAAAGGCATTGCTCGCCGGCCATATCGCACGTCACATTGCGGCGTCCGCCAGCACTCGGGATGCCGAAGAAGCGGTCGTGTGTTCGATGCTGCATTCGCTGGGCCGCATGATGGTGATCTTCTATTTGTCGGATCGTTGGCAGCAGGTGCAGGCCCACTGTACCGAGGCAGGTCTGGATGAGGCGCAAGCAGCGCGCGAAATATTGGGGCTTGGGTTCGACGAGGTCGGAGGCTTGATCGCGCAGCAATGGGGGCTGCCGCCATCGCTTGTCAATACCTTGCAAGACATTTCGCCGAAATCGACGGCCGAACCGCTGAACCATGCAGACTGGCTTGCCGCCGTCTCCACCATGTCGTCGCGTTGCGCCGACATCTTGCACCAAGGAGTTGCGGTCGATTCCACGCCAGTGTCGACCGTCGCGGACAGCTATGCTGAAATGCTCGGCCTGGACGTCTCCCAGGTACGCGCAGCGGTCAGCAGCGCGTGGGCCACGGCGGAGGAGGATGCCGTGTTCGCGCGGCCGGCGAAGTCGTCCGACGCGATGCGGAGCGCAGCGTCGCCGGCCGGCAAGCCCTGGAATGCCGCGCAGATATTGGCGAGCGGCGTGGCCGATATGCATAGCGCGTCGATCAACCTCAATTCTGCGCAATTGATGACGATGGCGCTGGAGATTATCTATAAGGGCCTGGGTTTGAGCCGCGCGATTGCATTTGTGCGCAGCCATGAAGAATCCCAATACGTGGCCCGAATGTGTTTCGGCGATAGTGCGCAAGAACTGATGCCGCGCTTGCTATTTAGCGACGCGTATCAACCGGACGTGTTTCATGCGGCACTGGCGAACGACAAGATGATCTTTGTCGAGAATGCGCATGAACAGGCGTTCCTGAACAAGCTGCCGCGCTGGTGGAAAGAATCGCTGCTGAGCGCGCGCGGCTTCGTGGTGTTGCCGTTGACGATCAATCGGCAACCGGTGGGCTTCATTTATGGCGATTGGGATCAGAGTATGCAGACAATCAAAATCGAACCGCCGGAAATTCCGCCTTTGAAAGAGTTGCGTGCCCTCGTTGCACAAGCGGTGGAGCATCGGCGTCGAAACGATAGTGCTGCCGGCCGGACTGCGCTTTAAAAAGCAATCTCCGAAAGAGGCATCTTCGAGGAGGCTTCCGATCAGGAGTGTTTCTCCTTGGGGATCTGTTCTTCATGCCTGATGAAGATGCGCCCCAGCGTCCAAAAAGCGAAGCCGGACACCAGCAATCCGCAGATAAAGGCATTCAAAGTGGCTGCCATGTCATCCGCATATCTCCAGGCCCATGGCGAAATCATCAGCCCGATACCCAGTACGGCATCGCCCCAATCTTCTATCTGGCTCGGTAGCACCATGTCTTCCATCGCGAGCAGAATCACATACACGCCCACGATCATCGCACTCCACGCCGCAGCCTGAGGAAGATTCAGTATCCAGGGGGAGAGACATAGCCAGATGCCGACCACAATTTCCACTCTGTCCTGCCATCGGTTCAAGCTGTCCATGACTGCTTCCTTTCTGAAAACAACCGTAGCTAAGTACCCATGCAGAATAAATTGTGAGTGTCTGCGGCACTGGCCGGCGCGCTGCGGTGTTGGCCTCCCCTAGCAGTGCTCGCACTGCGTCGGGTCGGCCGCCTTGCATCGCATCCGGCCAGCACCGCATCCATCTCACAATTTATTCTGCATGGGTACTTAATTTCAGTATAGAGAGCAAGGAAAAAGTTGCAAGATATCCATTTTAAATTGGGGGCAGAGTGAAATCTATTTGCTAAACTTCTCGCATTCGACAGTGCCCTCATTCTCTTATGGCCCGCCTTCCGCGCCTCATCATTCCCCATCAGCCACATCATGTGATTCAGCGCGGCAATGATCGACAGTTGATTTTCCGTGACGCTGACGATCATGTTGCCTTTTTGAATTGGTTGCGAGAGGCGGCCAAAAGCTTCAAGGTGGCGATTCACGCGTATGTGCTCATGCCCAACCATCTTCATTTGCTGGTGTCGCCATCCGATGCGTCCGGCCTGGGCCGCATGATGCAATGGATCGGCCGCCATTACGTGCCGTATTTCAATCATAAGTACCAGCGCATGGGCACTTTGTGGCAAGGGCGCTACAAGGCGACGGTGATCGATTCCGAGCAATATTTCATGATGTGCAGCCGCTATATCGAGCTCAATCCTGTGCGTGCCGGTATCGCTTCCGATCCGGCCGATTATCCCTGGTCGAGCTATAGGCACCATGTCGGTATCAAGCCGGATGCATGGATTACCGATCATGCGCTGTATTGGGCTTTGGGAAATACGCCGTTCGATCGCGAAGCGGCGTATCGGGCTTTGGTCGATCTGGGTCTGGGTGAGCAGGAGATTGCGACGCTGAGCCAGGCGACATTGAAAGGGTGGGCGCTGGGTTCCGAGAAATTCAAGGCCCGCTTGGAGCGGCAAGCCAATCGGCGCGTCAGCCCGGCAAAAAGAGGGCGTCCGGCTAAAGAAAAAGCAGAAAAACCGCTGCGGGCGACATTGCCGAAAGTGTCGGGGTAAGTCCGTCTGGAATAGCGCAAGCTGTTGAATGTACGCATGAATTCACTCTGTCCCCAATTTAATTTTTTGGAATTATGCGATTATTTAAATTGACTCTGACCCCATTTATTTGGATTGAATTATCTGTTGCGCTGCACTATTCTTCATATTCAATACCACCCCAGTAGCGGAGAATGCATATGCACGCGCAAGGTTTGTACGACCCATCCAATGAACATGATGCCTGCGGCGTCGGTTTCATCGCCCATATCAAAGGCAAAAAAAGCCACTCGATCGTCGAGCAGGGTTTGCTGATTCTGAAAAACCTCGATCATCGGGGCGCGGTCGGCGCCGACAAGTTGATGGGTGATGGCGCGGGGATCCTGCTTCAAATTCCGGATCAATATTTCCGCGAAGAGATGGCCAAGCAAGGCGTGATGTTGCCGCCGCCGGGCGAATACGGCGTCGGCATGGTGTTCTTGCCGAAAGAGAGCGCGTCGCGTATCGCCTGCGAACAGGAAATCGAGCGCGCCGTGCTGGCGGAAAATCAGGTCATTCTCGGCTGGCGCGATGTGCCGGTCGATATCGACATGCCGATGTCGCCGACGGTGCGCGATAAAGAACCGGTCATTCGCCAGATCTTCATCGGTCGCGGTCAGGATGTGATCGTCACCGATGCGCTCGAGCGCAAGCTATACGTGATCCGCAAATCATCCGGCCATGCAATCCAGGCCTTGAATCTGTTGCACGGCAAGGAATTCTTCGTGCCGTCGATGTCGGCGCGCACGATCGTGTACAAGGGCTTGCTGTTGGCGGACCAGGTCGGCGTGTATTACAAGGATTTGCAGGATGCGCGCTGCGTATCGGCCCTGGCGCTGGTGCATCAACGCTTCTCCACCAATACCTTCCCGGAATGGCCGCTGGCCCATCCGTATCGCCTGATCGCGCACAACGGTGAAATCAACACCGTCAAAGGCAACTTCAACTGGATGCGCGCGCGCGAAGGCGTGATGAAATCCGCCGTGCTGGGCGACGATCTGCGCAAGCTGTTCCCGCTGATTTACGAAGGCCAGTCCGATACCGCGTGCTTTGACAATGCCTTGGAATTGCTGTTGATGGCAGGCTATCCGATTGCGCAAGCGATGATGATGATGATTCCGGAAGCGTGGGAAAACCATGCGCTGATGGATGACAACCGGCGCGCATTCTATGAATACCACGCCGCGATGATGGAGCCGTGGGACGGCCCGGCCGCAATGGCATTTACCGACGGCCGCCATATCGGCGGCACGCTCGACCGCAACGGCTTGCGTCCGGCGCGTTATATCGTCACCGACGACGATCTGGTCGTGATGGCATCGGAATCGGGCGTGCTGCCGATCCCGGAATCGAAGATCATCCAGAAATGGCGCCTGCAACCGGGCAAGATGTTCCTGATCGATCTCGATGCCGGCCGCATCATCGGCGACAAGGAATTGAAGGACACTTACGCGAATGCCAAACCGTACAAGCAATGGATCGAATCGGTGCGCATCCGGCTGGCCGACCTCAAGGCCGAACCGGTCGAAGCCCAATCCGAGGTCGCGCTGCTCGATCGCCAGCAGGCATTCGGTTATACGCAGGAAGACATCAAGTTCTTGATGTCACCGATGGCGGTTGCCGCCGAAGAAGCGATCGGCTCCATGGGCAACGATTCGCCGCTGGCGGTGATGTCGAACAAGAACAAGACGCTGTACAACTACTTCAAGCAATTATTTGCGCAAGTGACCAATCCGCCGATCGATCCGATACGCGAAGCGATGGTGATGTCACTGGTGTCCTTCATTGGCCCGAAGCCGAACCTGCTCGACACCAACAACATCAACCCGCCGATGCGTCTCGAAGTGTCGCAGCCGGTGCTCGATTACGCCGATATCGCGAAATTGCGCAATATCAGCGCGCACACCGGCGGCAAGTTCAAGTCGCATGAATTGAATATCTGCTACCCGGTGGCATGGGGCAAGGACGGCATCGAAGCGCGCCTGGCATCGCTGTGCGCGAAAGCAGTCGATGCGGTCAAATCCGGCCACAACATCCTGATCATCTCGGACCGCAAGGCCGACAGCAATCAGGTCGCGATTCCGGCGCTGCTGGCAACTTCGGCGATTCACCTGCATCTGGTCAGCAAGGGTTTGCGCACGTCGGCCGGCCTGGTGGTCGAAACCGGTTCGGCGCGGGAGACGCATCATTTCGCGCTGCTCGCCGGCTATGGCGCGGAAGCAATCCACCCGTACCTCGCGATGGATACCCTGGCCGTGATGGCGCATGGCTTGAGCGGTGATCTGTCGCCTGAAAAAGCGATCTACAACTTCCAGAAAGCGATCGGCAAGGGCTTGCTGAAAGTTATGTCGAAGATGGGCATCTCGACTTACATGTCGTATTGCGGCGCGCAGATTTTCGAAGCGATCGGCTTGAACAAGGCGCTGACCGACAAATACTTCAAGGGCACTGCATCCAACGTCGAAGGCATCGGCGTGTTCGAGGTGGCGGAAGAGGCGTTGCGCCTGCACAAGCTCGCGTTCGGCAACGATCCGGTGCTGGCGCACGCATTGGATGCCGGCGGCGAGTACGCCTATCGTGTGCGCGGCGAAGAACATATGTGGACGCCGGATGCGATTGCGAAATTGCAGCATTCGACCCGCTCCAACAACTTCAATACCTACAAGGAATACGCGCAGATCATCAACGATCAATCCAAGCGTCACATGACCTTGCGCGGCCTGTTCGAATTCAAGCTCGATCCATCGAACGCGATTGCAATCGATGAAGTCGAGCCGGCAAAGGAAATCGTCAAGCGCTTCGCGACCGGCGCGATGTCGCTCGGCTCGATTTCGACCGAAGCGCACGCGACGCTCGCGATCGCGATGAACCGCATCGGCGGCAAATCGAATACCGGCGAAGGCGGCGAGGATGAAAACCGCTATCGTCAGGAATTGAAAGGCATCCCGATCAAGAAGGGCGAGACGCTCGCGTCCGTGATCGGCAAGGACCGCGTTGCGGTCGATATCCCGCTGTTGGCGGGCGATTCGCTGCGCTCCAAGATCAAACAAGTCGCATCGGGTCGCTTCGGGGTGACCGCCGAATACCTGACGTCCGCCGATCAAATCCAGATCAAGATGGCGCAGGGCGCCAAGCCCGGCGAAGGCGGCCAACTGCCCGGCGGCAAAGTATCGGAATACATTGCGAAGCTGCGCTTCTCGGTGCCGGGCGTCGGCTTGATTTCGCCGCCGCCGCATCACGACATCTATTCGATTGAAGATCTGGCGCAATTGATTCACGACTTGAAGAATGCCAATCCGAAAGCATCGATTTCGGTCAAGCTGGTATCCGAAGTCGGTGTCGGCACGGTCGCCGCCGGCGTCGCGAAAGCGAAGTCCGACCACGTCGTGATCGCGGGGCACGACGGCGGCACGGGCGCGTCGCCCCTGTCGTCGATCAAGCATACCGGCACGCCGTGGGAATTGGGCTTGGCCGAGACGCAACAGACGCTGGTGCTGAACCGTTTGCGCAGCCGTATCCGAGTGCAGGCCGATGGCCAGATGAAAACCGGCCGCGACGTCGTGATTGCCGCGTTGCTGGGCGCCGACGAAGTCGGTTTTGCGACCGCGCCGCTGGTGGTCGAGGGCTGCATCATGATGCGCAAATGCCATCTGAATACCTGCCCGGTCGGCGTCGCCACGCAAGACCCGGTCTTGCGCGCCAAGTTTTCCGGCAAACCGGAACACGTAGTCAACTATTTCTTCTTCATCGCCGAAGAAGTGCGGCAAATCATGGCGCAACTGGGCATCCGTACTTTCGACGAGTTGATCGGCCGGTCCGATTTGCTCGACAAATCGAAAGCCGTGACACATTGGAAAGCCAAGGGCCTGGATTTCAGCAAGATTTTCCATCAGCCGGATGCGCCTGCATCCGAGCCGCGTTATCAGGTCGAACTGCAAGACCACGGGCTGGAAAAAGCGCTCGATCACAAGCTGATCGCACAAGCGAAAGCCGCGATCGAGAAGGGCGAAAAAGTATCGTTCATCTCGCCGGTCAAGAACGTCAACCGCACCGTCGGCACCATGCTGTCCGGCGAAGTGGCAAAGAAATATGGTCATGAAGGTTTGCCCGACGATACGATCCACATCCAGCTGCAGGGTACCGCAGGCCAGTCGGCCGGCGCCTTCCTCGCGCACGGCATCACGCTCGATTTGGTCGGTGAAGGCAACGACTACGTCGGCAAGGGCTTGTCGGGCGGGCGCATCATCGTGCGTCCGAACACCGAGTTCCGCGGCTGGGCGGTAGACAACATTATCATCGGCAATACCGTACTGTACGGCGCGATCGCGGGCGAGGCCTTCTTCAATGGCGTCGCCGGCGAACGTTTCGCGGTGCGTAACTCTGGCGCCGTCGCTGTCGTCGAAGGCACTGGCGACCATGGCTGCGAATACATGACCGGCGGCACCGTCGTGGTGCTGGGCGCCACCGGCCGCAACTTCGCCGCCGGCATGTCGGGCGGTATCGCTTATGTGTATGACCCGGACGGCAGTTTTGCAAAGAAATGCAATACCGCGATGGTCGATCTGAATCCGGTGTTGTCATCGGCCGAGCAGGAGGCGAATGTGGCGCGCGCGATCTGGCATACGGTCAAGCGCGGCGGCGAACCGCAGACGCACGAAGCGATCCTGAAAGGCTTGATCGAACGCCACTTCAAGTACACCGGCAGCACGCGCGCCCGCAACTTGCTGGACGACTGGGCCAATGCGCGCACCAAATTCGTCAAGGTGTTCCCGACCGAGTACAAGCGGGCGCTGGCGGAGTTGAATGCCGGAGCGGACGAGAAAAACCTGGAACAAATCGCAGCGTAATCAAATCTGGCAACTGCTTGGTTCCTCCACCTTCAAGGGGGGGAGGTTAGGTGGGGGATGGGTTTTAGCGACGCTTGCTTAACCCATCTTCACCCCAACCCTCCCCTTGAAGGGGACGGAGTTGAAGCGATAAGAACATATATTGAAGGAACGTCATGGGTAAAGTAACCGGCTTTATGGAATTCCAGCGCCTGAAAGAGGCGAGCGAAGCCCCGCAATTGCGCAAGAAGCACTACAAGGAATTTCTGATGCGCCTAAGCGACCAGGATGCAAAGATCCAGGGCGCGCGTTGCATGGATTGCGGCATCCCTTTTTGCAACAGCGGCTGCCCGGTCAACAATATCATTCCGGACTGGAATGACCTGGTTTATCACGGCAACTACCAGCAAGCGCTGGAGACGCTGCACTCGACCAACAATTTCCCGGAATTTACCGGCCGCATTTGTCCGGCACCGTGTGAAACCGCCTGTACGCTCGGCATTAATGAAGCGCCGGTCGGCATCAAATCGATCGAGCATTTCATCATCGACAAGGGTTGGGAAAACGGCTGGGTGGTGCCGCAACCGTCGGCGCTCAAGACCGGCAAGAAAGTCGCGGTGGTCGGTTCCGGCCCGGCCGGCATGGCGGCTGCCCAGCAACTGGCCCGCGTTGGGCACGACGTGACCGTGTTCGAGAAAAACGACCGGATCGGCGGCTTGCTGCGTTATGGCATTCCCGATTTCAAAATGGAAAAGTCGCATATCGATCGCCGCATCGAACAGATGAAGGCAGAAGGCGTCACCTTCCGACCCGGCGTATTGGTCGGCAAGGAATTCCCGTCCAATGTGCTGAACTGGGCCAAGGAAACCATCTCGCCCGCGCAGTTGAACAAGGAATTCGATGCGATCATCATCGCCGGCGGCGCCGAGCAGCCGCGCGATTTGCCGGTGCCGGGCCGTGAATTGAAGGGCGTGCATTTCGCGATGGATTTCCTGCCGCTGCAAAACAAGGTGAATGCGGGCGACAAGGTCAAGGACCAGATCATGGCCACCGGCAAACACGTGGTCGTGATCGGCGGCGGCGATACCGGTTCCGACTGCGTCGGCACCTCCAATCGGCACGGTGCCGCATCGGTCGCGCAATTCGAATTGATGCCGCAACCGCCGGAACAGGAAAACAAGCCCTTGGTATGGCCGTACTGGCCGACCAAGTTGCGCACCTCGTCGTCGCATGAAGAAGGTTGCGAGCGCGATTGGGCGGTGGCGACCAAGCGCCTCGAAGGCAAGGGCGGCAAGGTCGAGAGGCTGATCGCGGCGCGCGTCGAATGGAAAGACGGCAAGATGCACGAAGTGCCAAATTCCGAATTCGACATGAAAGCCGACCTGGTATTGCTGGCGATGGGCTTCGTGTCGCCGGTGCAGCAAGTGCTGGAGGCGTTCGGGGTCGATAAGGACGCGCGCGGTAACGCAAAAGCGAGCACCGATGGCGAGGGTTGCTACCAGACCTCGGCAGCGAAAGTGTTCGCGGCGGGCGATATGCGCCGTGGCCAGTCGTTGGTGGTATGGGCGATTCGTGAAGGGCGCCAATGCGCGCGCGCAGTGGATGAATTCCTGATGGGGTGTTCCGTGTTGCCACGCTAAGTCGCGTCGATGGCGGTTGTCTCGCCTACCCACGGAAAGCAGCCGCTCGGATTGATTCTGACCGGCTGTTTTCCATTCTGCTTCAATCGCAAAATTGCCTATCATGCCACTGCGCTGGTCCAGGGGAATGATCCGCGTGTAAGCCATGCAGGTCGTCCGAGGCGGCGCCGCTGGCAACAAGAGTCGCCATCACGCGAGCCAATTTGTTGTTTTTTTACGCTGTTGCCCGTTTATTGGGCAGTCCCAAAATGCGATTGCCTTTTCTGCACTACAATCTTAGCTTTCAATCAAAGACATTTGACGTGCCCAATCTTGTCGAAATCCGTGATTTGCATTTTGGCTATGGCGAGTTTCCGATTTTATCGGGGCTGCGCATGGACTTCCCGCGTGGCAAAGTGGTGGCTGTCATGGGCGGTTCCGGCTCGGGCAAGACCACGATTCTTCGTTTGATCGGCGGCCAGATCAGGCCGCAAGCCGGTAGCGTCAGCATCGAAGGACAAACGGTACATACGCTTGAGACCAAGGCGCTATACGCATTGCGGCGCAAGATGGGGATGTTGTTCCAGCACGGCGCATTGTTTACCGATCTGACCGTGTTCGAGAATGTCGCGTTTCCACTGCGTGAACACACCGACTTGCCGGAAGAATTGATTCGCGATCTGGTGCTGATGAAGCTGCATGCGGTCGGTTTGCGCAATGCAGCGCAATTGAAGCCGGCCGAAGTATCCGGCGGGATGGCGCGCCGCGTCGCCTTGGCGCGCGCCATTGCGCTCGATCCGCAGCTGATCATGTATGACGAGCCGTTCGCCGGACTGGACCCGATTTCAAAAGGCGTGACGGCCAACCTGATCCGGATATTGAACGATGCGCTCGGTTCGACCTCGATCCTGGTGTCGCATGATGTACCGGAGTCGCTCATGATTGCCGACTACGTATATTTTCTGTCGCAAGGGAAAATTGTCGCGGAAGGCACGCCGGCCGAGATGCAGGAATCGAACGATCCTTTCGTGAAGCAATTCGTGCATGCCGAAGCCGATGGTCCGGTACCTTTCCATTATCCCGGCAAATCGCTGGCCGAGGATCTGGGTTTGGAGAATCGGCCATGATGCTGGCGTTTTTGGCCGCACTGGGACGTCCGATTCGGGAGTTTACGGAAAATGTCGGTTTAGCGACACGCAACTTGTTTGAATTGCTGGGCGCGTCGATCGGATTGTGGCGCCGGCCGCGACTGGTGAGCGAGCAGATCCACTTCATCGGCAATTATTCCCTCGTCATCATTGCGGTGTCGGGCCTGTTCGTCGGCATGGTGCTGGGATTGCAGGGCTATTACACGCTGAACAAGTACGGCTCGGAACAGGCGCTGGGTTTACTGGTCGCCTTGTCCTTGACGCGCGAATTGGGGCCGGTGGTGACGGCGCTGTTGTTCGCAGGCCGTGCCGGCACTTCGCTAACGGCGGAAATCGGCTTGATGAAAGCCGGAGAACAACTGTCCGCGATGGAAATGATGGCGGTCAACCCGGTTGAGCGCGTGCTGGCCCCGCGGTTTTGGGCCGGCGTGATTGCGATGCCGATACTGGCATCCATTTTCAGCGCGGTAGGCGTGTTTGGCGGTTATCTGGTCGGGGTGCAATTGATCGGGGTCGATGAAGGTGCATTCTGGTCGCAGATGCAAGCGGGAGTCGATGTTTGGCAGGATGTCGCCAATGGCGTTATCAAAAGTGTGGTGTTCGGTATTGCGGTGACTTTTGTTGCACTGTACCAGGGTTATCGGGCGCAACCGACACCGGAAGACGTTTCCCGGGCGACCACGCGCACCGTGGTTATTTCGTCATTGTCGGTGTGGTGGCTGGATTTCATGCTCACCGCGCTGATGTTCAATAAATGATAGATTGATCAATGCGAGACAGAGCGGGCCGCGTAGGTGGATAGGTGGGGCCGCCCAAGCTTTGCGAAGCTAGCCGCCCCCGCTGTCCTCAACATGTTAGGTAGATAGGTATAAAAGTTATGCAACGCAAATCATTGGATATCTGGGTTGGCCTGTTTGTGCTGCTAGGTGCAGCGGCGTTGATGTTTCTGGCGCTGAAAGCAGGTAACATGAGCTCGTTGTCGTTTGGGCGGACTTACCCGGTGTTTGCCAAATTCGATAACATCGGCGGGCTGAAGCCTCAGGCACCCGTCAAGAGTGCCGGCGTGGTGGTAGGCCGGGTCGGTGAAATCAAGTTCGATGACAAAAGTTATCAGGCGCTGGTGACCTTGAACCTGGAGGAACGCTACAAATTTCCAAAAGACAGTTCGGCCAAGATTCTGACGTCGGGCTTGCTGGGTGAGCAATACATTGGGCTGGAAGTTGGCGGCGATACGAATAACTTGGCGGCTGGCGACAAAGTGAAAATGACGCAATCAGCAGTGGTGCTCGAGAATCTGATCGGCCAATTCCTGTTCAGTAAAGCGGCCGAAGGAAAAGGGAGCGACAAATAATGAATTTCGTGACGCGGGGCGTTGGCACAGCGGCCTTGGCATTCGCGCTTACCGGCTGCGCGACCGCCGATAATCCGCATGACCCGCTGGAACGGTTCAATCGCGCCATGTTCAGCTTCAATGATGCGATCGATCAAACGGCCTTGAAGCCGGCGGCGATCGCCTATCAGTCCACTTTGCCGTCGTTCATGCAGACCGGCATCGGCAACTTCTTCGGTAACATCGGCGACATCTGGAGTTCGGTGAATAATCTTTTGCAAGGCAAGCTGGATGACGGCGTATCCGATTTCATGCGGGTCGCGCTGAATAGCTCATTTGGCTTGGGCGGCATTCTGGACATCGCATCCGACGCAGGCATGCCCAAGCACAAGGAAGATTTCGGTCAGACCCTGGGGAAATGGGGCGTCGCTTCCGGTCCCTATATCGTGCTGCCCTTGCTCGGATCGTCCACCATCCGCGATACTTTTGCACTGCCGGTGGACACGCTGGGTGATCTATGGCACTACAAGTATCCGGTCCGCTGGCGCAATACCGGCTCAGTAGTGCGTGTGGTGGATCAGCGCGCGGCGGTTCTGGATGCATCCAATTTGATTGAGGAAGCAGCGCTGGATCGCTATGAGTTCGTGCGCGATGCGTATCTGCAGCGTCGCGAGAGTAAAATTTACGATGATGGAGAGATGCCGAAAAAGCCTGGGCTTGATGACGCCGAAGCCACCAAGCCGTAATCCTGTTCAGTAACGGCAAACCGCGCTTAAATCCTGATCTTTGTCTTGTCATCCAGTTTCATTCGAAAACAGTTAGTTATAAAGCACAGGGTCGTTAGACCTTGATCAAACATTCCGGAAAAATATGAAATTATTGAATCGACTATTTGCAATTTTTATCACTATTGGCGTATTCGCATTTGCCAGTACCGCCTTCGCACAAGAAGCGGCGGATGTATTCGTCAAGCGTATTAGCCAGGAAGTATTGGACGCAGCCAAGACGGACAAGGAAATTCAAGGCGGCAACCAGAAACGCATATTGGACTTGGTGGAAGCCAAGATTCTTCCGTATGTTAATTTTCAACGCATGACCGCGCTCGCCGCCGGTCGCTTTTGGCGCGAAGCGACACCCGAACAACAAAAGCAATTGACGAATGAATTTCGTGCGTTGCTGGTGTACACGTATTCCGGCGCAATCGCACAGATAAGAGATCAGAAGGTTGAATTCAAACCCTTGCGTGCCGATCCGTCCGATACCGAGGTTGAAGTTCGGTCGCAAGTGGTGCAGCCACGCGGTGAGCCGATCCAGCTCAATTACCGTCTTGAAAAACTGCCGGGCGGCTGGAAGATTTATGATATCAACGTACTGGGTGCGTGGCTGGTAGAGACCTACAAAGGCAACTTCGCTGCGGAAATCAACCGGACCGGTGTTGACGGCTTGATCAAGGCGCTGGCGGACAAGAACAAGCGCTTGGCCGCCGCTGCAGCCAAGCCGGCCAAAGCCTCTTGATTGACGTGTTACGGTGATGTTTCGACCGACGCTCACCCTTACCGTCAACAACGCCAAAACCGCGTTGGAGGCGGGTTTGCGGGCAATTGAAGCGGGCCAGACTGAAATTGATCTGGCACAATTGACCGCCGTCGATTCTGCCGCTGTTGCGACCCTGTTGGCATGGCAGCGTGCGGCGCAGGCGCGGGGCCGCACGCTGGCATTTACCCATTTGCCTGCCAATCTGCAAAGCCTGGTGCAACTGTATGGGGCGGATCATCTGTTGCACGCTGCAATTCCTGCGCCGGCTCTGGCGGCAGCGCGCAGCGACTTGCCGCATCATTGATCGCACCTCGCCTGCAGTTTCGTCTCCGGCCTTGATCCGGTATTCCAGCCGGAAATCCCATATAATCAAGGACTTTCACCAGCAGGCTTGCATGAATCGTGCAAGCCTGCGGCCAATTTTGCGTAAAGTCTCAAGCCACCATGGCTGCCATCCAGATTACCAATGTCGAAAAATCCTACAAGTCGCTGCAGGCGCTTGGCGGCGTATCGCTATCGATTGAAGAAGGCGAATTTTTCGGCTTGCTCGGGCCCAATGGCGCCGGCAAAACCACACTGATTTCAATCATTGCAGGCTTGAATCGCGCTGATGCCGGCAGTGTCGCCATCCATGGCTATGACGTGACGCGTGATTACCGCGAAGCGCGCAAGCGCCTGGGTGTCGTGCCGCAGGAACTGGTATTCGACCCGTTTTTTTCCGTGCGTGAAACCCTGCGCATACAATCCGGTTATTTCGGCTTGAAAAACAACGACCGATGGATCGACGAGGTGATGCACCACCTCGACTTGACGAATAAAGCCGATGCCAATATGCGCTCCTTGTCGGGAGGCATGAAGCGTCGCGTGCTGGTTGCGCAAGCGTTGGTGCACAAGCCGCCGGTCATTGTGCTCGACGAACCGACCGCCGGCGTCGATGTCGAATTGCGCCAGACGCTGTGGAAATTCGTTGCTCGCCTGAACCGCGAAGGCCACACCGTGGTATTGACCACGCATTACCTGGAAGAGGCGCAAGCGTTGTGCAACCGTATCGCGATGCTGAAAGCGGGCAAAGTCGTCGCGCTTGATTCAACCTCGGCGCTGATCAAGCGCATCTCGGGATCGCAACTGATGGTGCGCCTGGCGCAAGGCGAACTGCCCGATGCATTGAAGCCGCTGGTGTTGCATACCGATGAGCTGCTATGCGGCAATACATTTACCTTGCGGGTAAGCGACTATGCGGAGGTCGAGCCGATTCTCGCAAAGTTGCGCGAAGCCGGTGTCGTGATCGAAGACATGCAATTGCAGCAAGCCGATCTGGAAGACGTATTCATCCAGATCATGGAGGGCGAAAAATGACCGGTTTCCAGACCCTGTTTTACAAGGAAGTGCTGCGCTTCTGGAAAGTCGCCACGCAAACCCTCACCGCGCCGATCGTCACCGCGATGCTGTACCTGTTGATCTTCGGCCATGTACTGGAAGAGCATGTGCAGGTCTATCCGGGAGTGCGCTATACCGCGTTTCTGATTCCGGGACTCGTGATGATGAGCGTGTTGCAGAATGCCTTTGCCAATACGTCATCGTCGCTGATCCAGTCCAAGATTACCGGCAACCTGGTATTCGTATTGCTGCCGCCGCTGTCGCATTGGGATTTATTCGGCGCGTATGTGCTGGCAGCCGTCGTGCGCGGCTTGGCGGTAGGCGCCGGCGTATTCGTGATTACTGCGTGGTTTGCCAAGTTGACGTTTGTCGCGCCCCTGTGGATTCTGGTTTTTTCAGTGCTGGGTGCTGCGATGCTGGGCACCATGGGCCTGATCGCGGGTATCTGGGCGGAAAAGTTCGACCAGTTGGCGGCATTCCAGAATTTTTTGATCATGCCGGCCACCTTTTTGTCCGGCGTGTTTTATTCGATGCATTCGCTGCCGCCCTTCTGGCAGGCCGTGTCGCGCTTCAACCCGTTTTTTTATATGATTGATGGCTTCCGCTACGGCTTTTTCGGTCAATCCGATGTCAGTCCATGGTTGAGCCTGACGATCGTTGTCGTATTCTTTGTGGTCATCGCCGGATTGGCGATTCAACTGTTGAAGAGCGGCTATAAACTGCGCCATTGACGACAACGTCAGGGCATTGCAGATTCCATCATTAAATGATTCACCATTGTAAGAAACCATAAAGGCAAAATCATGTTGCCCACCCCAGAAACAGTAAAAAGTTATATCGCCGCCGGTCTTGATTGTACCCATCTCGAAGTCGAAGGCGACGGCCAGCATTTCAATGCCGTCATCGTGTCGAATGCATTTGCCGGCAAACGTCCGGTGCAGCGTCACCAGTTGGTGTATGCAGCGCTCGGCGACCGCATGCGCGCCGAAATCCATGCGCTGTCGATGAAGACATTGACCCCCGAAGAATTCCAACAATAACGGATAGATTGGCGAATGGATAAGCTCTTGATACAAGGCGGCAACCGCCTCTCCGGCGACATCGCGATTTCCGGTGCAAAGAATGCCGCGCTGCCGATTTTGTGCGCGGGTTTGCTTACGTCGGATACGGTGCAATTGTCGAATGTGCCGCATCTGCAGGACGTGTCGACCATGTTGAAGCTGTTGCGTCAGATGGGCCTGCGGATCGAACAGGATAACGACAACGTGACGATGAGCGGTCGCGCGATCGACAAGCTCGAAGCGCCGTATGAACTGGTGAAAACCATGCGCGCATCGATTCTGGTGTTGGGTCCGCTGGTGGCGCGCTTCGGTGAAGCCAAGGTATCGCTGCCGGGCGGCTGTGCGATCGGATCGCGCCCTGTGGACCAGCACATCAAGGGTTTGCAAGCAATGGGGGCCGAGATCAACATCGAGGCCGGGTATATCCACGCCAAGGCGAAAAAGCTCAAGGGCGCCCGCATCGTCACCGACATGATCACTGTCACGGGCACCGAAAACCTGTTGATGGCGGCCACCCTGGCCGATGGCGAAACAGTACTGGAAAATGCCGCGCGCGAACCCGAGGTGAGCGACCTCGCCAATCTGCTGGTCGCAATGGGCGCCAAAATCGACGGCATCGGCACCGACCGCCTGGTGATCCAAGGCATCGAGCAATTGCATGGCGCATCCCACCATGTGATTGCCGACCGCATTGAAACCGCGACTTTCCTGTGCGCGGTAGCCGCGGCCGGTGGCGACGTGACCTTGAAAAATGCACGTACCGATATCCTCGATGTCGCGCTCGACAAGTTGCGTGAAGCCGGCGTGATTATCACGACTGGACCGGACTGGATACGGGTGCAGATGGCGGCGCGGCCCAAGGCGGTGAGCTTTCGCACCACTGAATACCCGGGCTTTCCGACCGACATGCAGGCGCAGTTCATGGCATTGAATTGCATCGCCGACGGCAGCAGCCGCGTAACCGAGACGATTTTCGAAAACCGTTTCATGCACGTGCAGGAGATGAACCGCCTGGGCGCATCGATCGGCATTGAAGGCCATACCGCAATCGTCAGCGGCGTCGACAAACTGGTGGGCGCGCCGGTAATGGCCACCGACCTGCGCGCGTCCGCCTCGCTGGTCATCGCTGCGCTGGTGGCGCAGGGCGAGACCTTGATCGACCGCATCTATCATCTGGACCGCGGCTACGATCGCATGGAAGTCAAATTGTCGGCTGTCGGCGCCAATATTCAGCGAGTCCAATAATGCATCAACAACTCACGCTCGCGCTTTCCAAGGGCCGCATTTTTGAAGAAACCCTGCCGCTGCTGCAAGCGGCCGGCATCACGGTGACCGAGGACCCGGAAACCTCGCGCAAGCTGATCCTGCCAACCAGCAATCCGAATGTCCGCGTGATCATCGTACGCGCGTCCGACGTGCCGACTTACGTACAATACGGCGCTGCCGATTTCGGCGTGGCCGGCAAGGATGTGCTGTATGAGCACGGTGGCGAAGGCTTGTACCAGCCGATCGATTTGACTATCGCCAAATGCCGCATGTCGGTCGCGGTGCCGACCGGTTTCGATTATGCGACCGCGGTGCGGCAAGGTGCGCGCCTGCGTGTTGCCACCAAGTACGTGCAGACGGCGCGCGAGCATTTTGCCGCCAAGGGCGTGCACGTCGACTTGATCAAGCTGTACGGCTCGATGGAACTGGCGCCGCTGATCGGCCTGGCCGATGCGATCGTCGATCTGGTCAGCACCGGCAGCACGCTGCGTGCGAATAACCTGCATGAAGTCGAGCACATCATGGAAATTTCATCGCGCCTGGTGGTCAATCAGGCGGCATTGAAACTGAAGCGCGACAGCTTGCAGCCGATTCTCGACGCATTTGAACAAGCATCGAAAAAATAACATTACGGGTGAAGAGCGCGGACGATGTCCGGCGCTCGATTGAGAACAACATGGCAATTCATATTCGCAAGCTCGATTCAGGCAATCCGGATTTCAACGCGCAACTGTCCGCCGTGCTCGCATTCGAGGCGAGCGAGGACGAGGCAATCGATCGTGCGGCGGCGCAGATTCTGGCCGACGTCAAAGTGCGCGGCGATGCGGCGGTACTGGATTACACCCATCGCTTCGATCGCGTGGACGCAGGCAGCGTTGCGGCACTCGAAATCGGGCGCGATGAATTGCATGCCGCTCTGAACCAGTTGTCCACGGTGCGCCGGGCCGCGCTGCAAGCAGCAGCCGACCGCGTCAGGATGTATCACGAACGGCAGAAGCAGGAATGCGGCGCCAATGGCTTCACCTATACCGAAGCCGACGGCACGCTGCTGGGACAGAAGGTCACGCCGCTCGACCGCGTCGGCATTTACGTCCCCGGCGGCAAGGCAGCGTATCCGTCGTCGGTATTGATGAATGCAATCCCGGCCAAGGTCGCCGGCGTGCAGGAAGTCATCATGGTGGTGCCGACACCGGCCGGCGTAAAGAATGAACTGGTATTGGCCGCGGCCGCGATTGCCGGTGTCGACCGCGTATTCACCATCGGCGGCGCGCAAGCGGTCGGTGCACTGGCGTATGGCACCGCGACGATTCCGCAAGTCGACAAGATCGTCGGCCCCGGCAATGCGTATGTTGCCGCCGCCAAGCGCCGTGTGTTCGGCACGGTCGGCATCGACATGATTGCCGGCCCGTCCGAAATCCTGGTTATTTGCGACGGCAGCACCGATCCGGACTGGATCGCGATGGACCTGTTTTCGCAGGCCGAACATGATGAGCTGGCGCAATCGATTTTGCTGTGCCCGGATGCCGCCTACATCGCACGCGTGGAAGGCAGCATCAACCGCCAGCTGGAAGACATGCCGCGCAAGGACGTGATCCGCACTTCGCTGACCGATCGCGGCGCCCTGGTCAAGGTGCGCGATATGGCGGAAGCCTGCGAGATAGCGAACATGATCGCGGCGGAACACCTGGAAATCTCCGCCGAGCATCCGCAACAATGGGCGGACCGGATTCGCCATGCGGGCGCGATGTTCCTCGGCCGTTTTTCTTCCGAATCGCTGGGCGACTACTGCGCCGGACCGAACCATGTGCTGCCGACCGCGCGCACCGCGCGGTTCTCCTCGCCGCTCGGTGTGTACGACTTCCAGAAGCGCTCCAGCATCATTCAGGTGAGCGAAGCAGGCGCGCAAACCCTGGGCAGGATCGCGGCTGAACTCGCGTACGGCGAGGGCTTGCAGGCGCACGCAAGATCAGCGGAGTACCGGTTGAAATGAGCCAGCGACAGGTGTATCCATGACATCCTGGCGCAATCGCGTATTCTGCGAAGATGCGCTGGCCGGCATGGCGCGCATCCCGGATGGTGCGATCGATCTGATCGTCTCCGACCCGCCGTACGGGCTCGGCAAGGATTACGGCAACGATTCGGACAAGCGGGAGGCGGGCGCTTACCTGCGCTGGATGGAGCAGTGGATAGAGGCAGCATTGCCGAAGCTGAAGCCGAATGGCAGCCTGTACATTTTTTTGACGTGGCGCTATTCGCCGGAAGTGTTCGTGATGCTCAAGCAGCGCATGACGATGGTGAACGAAATCATCTGGGATCGCCGCGTTCCCTCAATGGGAGGGAGTACCCGCAGCTATACCTCGGTGCACGATACCATCGGGCTTTTCGTCAAGCAAAAAGGCTACTATTTCGATCTTGATGCGATTCGGATTCCGTATGATGCCGAGACCAAGAAAGCCCGTTCGCGCTCGATCTTCGTTGGCTCGAAGTGGCTGGAAATGGGCTACAACCCGAAAGATGTGTGGAGCGTATCGCGCCTGCATCGTGAGCATCCTGAGCGTGCGGATCACCCGACCCAAAAGCCATTGGAAATTGTCGAGCGTATGATCAAGGCTTCCTGTCCGCCAGGCGGTATCGTTCTTGATCCATTTATGGGCACGGGCACCACGGCCGTGGCGGCGCAACGCTGTGGCCGTCAGTTTGTCGGTTTCGAGTTGAACCCTGCTTATTGCGAAATCATCGCTCGCCGTTTGCTGGCGCCCGAGGGGCAGTTGACAGCGCAGAACAACCAGCCATCGGAGCCGGTGCGAGCCAAAATCACCGATATTGCAAAAGGCAAAAAAGGCAGGAAAAGTAAAAAAATTTCAGAAGAAACGCAACCGAATCCTGACCCGCACGTGCTTACTTTTTGATCGCAACGAACCGCCACATTGACATGTCCTTAATCGAAAACATCATCCGCCCGGAAGTGCGCGCGCTCGCGGCCTACCACGTGCCGGATTCCACCGGCTTCGTGAAACTCGATGCGATGGAAAATCCCTACATCTTGCCGGAACAACTGCGCACCGAGTTGGGGCAGCGGCTCGCGGACGTCGCGATGAACCGCTATCCGGTCCCGTCCTATGCGGCACTGAAGGCCAAGATTTGCGCCAAGCTTGGCGTGCCTGCCGGCTTCGATGTGGTTCTCGGCAATGGCTCGGATGAATTGATTTCCATGATCTCGGTTGCCTGCGCCAAGCCGGGCGCCAAGGTGCTGGCGCCGCTGCCGGGCTTTGTGATGTATGCGATGTCGGCCAAATTTGCCGGATTGCAGTTCGTCGGGGTACCGCTGAAAGCCGATTTTTCGCTCGACAAGGCAGCGATGCTGGCCGCGATTGCGGAGCACAAGCCGGCAATCACGTATCTTGCATACCCGAACAATCCGACCGCCAATCTGTTCGATGCCGACGACATGGTGGATATCATTCGCGCGGTTGGCGACAGCGGCGTCGTGGTTGCCGATGAGGCGTACCAGCCGTTTGCGCAAACCAGTTTCATGCCGCGCCTGCCGGAGTTCGATAACCTGATCGTGATGCGCACCGTGTCCAAGCTCGGACTGGCCGGCATTCGGCTCGGTTACATGTCCGCTGGGGCGGCATTGCTGGCAGAGTTCGACAAGGTGCGCCCGCCATACAATGTCAACGTATTGACCCAGGCTGCGGCTGAATTCGTGCTCGACCATGTCGCTGTGCTGGATGCGCAGGCTGCGGCATTATGCGACGAACGGGCCAGATTATCGGCAGCGCTGGCGGCTTTGCCGGGCGTCGAAGTCTTTCCGTCGGCCGCGAATTTTCTGCTGATTCGGGTGCAGGGAATGGGCAAAAGCGCCGATGATGTATTCTCGGGGCTGCTAGAACGTAAAGTTCTGATCAAAAATGTGGGTAAAATGCATGCATTGTTGGAAAACTGCTTGCGCGTGACGGTCAGCACGCCCCAAGAGAACACCTTATTCCTTGATGCGCTAACCACATCGCTCGCATTGTAAATCCTGGTACCGCCTCTAAACATGTCTACCTCACGCGTTGCAGAAGTCACCCGTAACACCAACGAGACGCAAATCCGCGTCGCGATCAACATCGATGGCACCGGCCAGCAAAAGCTCAATACCGGCGTGCCCTTCCTCGATCACATGCTCGATCAGATCGCGCGGCACGGCTTGATCGATCTGGATATCGATGCCAAGGGCGACCTGCATATCGACGCGCATCATACGGTGGAAGACGTCGGCATCACGCTTGGCCAGGCATTTGCCAAGGCCATGGGCGACAAGAAGGGCATCCGTCGTTACGGCCATGCGTATGTGCCGCTGGATGAAGCGCTGTCGCGCGTAGTCATCGACTTTTCCGGTCGCCCCGGATTGGAATTCCATGTGCCGTTCAAGCGCTCGATGATCGGCACCTTCGATGTCGATCTGACGCACGAATTTTTCCAGGGCTTTGTCAATCACGCATTGGTGTCCTTGCATGTCGACAATCTGCGCGGCGAAAACGCCCATCATCAGTGCGAAACGGTCTTCAAGGCATTCGGCCGCGCATTGCGCATGGCCGCCGAACTGGATCCGCGCGCAGCAGGCACGATTCCTTCGACCAAAGGCAGCTTGTGACCGCTTTTGAATTGATATCATGAATAAAATTGTAGTGGTTGATTACGGCATGGGTAATTTGCGTTCGGTGGCGCAGGCATTGCGCCATGTCGCGCCCGAAGCGGATGTCCGCATTTCCGGCGACGTCGCCGACATCCGGTCGGCCAGCCGCCTGGTATTTCCGGGCCAAGGGGCGATGCCGGATTGCATGCGTTGCCTAAGTGAATCCGGCTTACAGGACGCGTTGATGGAAGCCGCGCGCACCAAGCCCTTGCTCGGCGTGTGCGTGGGCGAGCAACTGCTGTTCGATTGGAGCGAGGAAGGCGACACGCCCGGCCTCGGATTGCTGCCTGGTAAAGTAGTGCGCTTCCGGCTCGACGGCCAATTGCAGGACGATGGTTCGCGTTTCAAAGTGCCGCAGATGGGCTGGAACCGCGTCAAGCAAACAGTGTCACATCCGCTGTGGAACGGAATCGCCGACGATAGCTATTTTTATTTCGTGCACAGTTATCATGCAGTGCCGGAAAATGTGGCGCATATAACGGGTGAGACCCTGTATGGTGCAGCGTTTGCTTGTGCGGTAGGACGAGATAATATTTTTGCGACGCAGTTCCACCCAGAAAAGAGCGCAAGCGCCGGCTTGCAACTGTATAAAAATTTTGTGCACTGGAAGCCTTGATTTGGTGGGATAGCATGTTGTCCCGCCATGATTGATTTGCCTCACTAACCAACCCATAACATTCATAACGTAGCCATGCTGCTCATACCTGCCATCGACCTCAAAGACGGTCATTGTGTGCGCCTGAAACAAGGCGATATGGAACAAGCCACCGTGTTTTCCGAAGATCCCGCCGAAATGGCACGACATTGGCTGATGCAAGGCGCGCGCCGTTTGCACCTGGTGGACTTGAACGGCGCCTTTGCCGGCAAGCCCAAGAATGAGGCGGCGGTCAAATCCATCATCCAGGCGGTGCGCGCGTTCGCGATTGCGAACGACGTCGATGAAATCCCGATCCAGCTGGGCGGCGGCATCCGCGACCTCGACACGATCGAGCGCTATCTGGACGATGGCCTTTCCTACATCATCATCGGCACCGCAGCGGTCAAGAACCCCGGCTTTTTGCATGATGCGTGCAGCGCATTCCCCGGCCAGATCATCGTCGGCCTCGACGCCAAGGACGGCAAGGTCGCGACCGATGGCTGGAGCAAATTGTCCGGTCATGAAGTGATCGATCTCGCGAAAAAATTCGAGGATTACGGCTGCGAAGCGATCGTTTATACCGACATCGGCCGCGACGGCATGATGGGCGGCGTCAATATCGACGCCACAGTCCGGCTGGCGCAGAGCATGACGATCCCGGTGATCGCGTCCGGCGGCGTGCACAACATCACGGATGTGGAGGCGCTGTGCGCGGTGCAGGACGAAGGCATTGAAGGCGTGATTTGCGGACGTTCGATTTATGAAGGCACGCTCGATTTGCGTCTGGCGCAGGAGCGCGCGGATGCATTGAGCGGCCTCGAGCAACCTGAAGAGTAACCATGACGCTGGCCAAACGTATCATCCCCTGTCTCGACGTGACCGCCGGTCGCGTGGTCAAGGGCGTCAACTTCGTTGAATTGCGCGACGCCGGCGACCCGGTGGAAATCGCACGCCGCTACGACGAGCAAGGCGCGGACGAAATCACTTTTCTCGATATCACGGCGACTTCCGACGGCCGCGATTTGATCTTGCATATTATCGAAGCGGTGGCGTCGCAGGTATTCATTCCGCTGACAGTGGGCGGCGGTGTGCGCTCGGTCGACGATGTGCGCCGCCTGCTCAATGCCGGCGCCGACAAGATCAGCATCAATAGCGCCGCCATCGCCAATCCACAATTCGTCGCCGACGCAGCACAAAAATACGGCTCGCAATGCATCGTGATCGCGATCGACGCCAAGAACACCGGCGACAACAAGTGGGAAGTATTCACGCACGGCGGGCGCAAGCCGACTGGACTCGATGTGATCGAGTGGGCGCAGAAAATGGAACAACTGGGTGTCGGAGAAATTTTGCTGACCAGCATGGATCGCGACGGCACCAAGGTCGGTTTCGACCTCGCGCTGACGCGCGCGGTATCCGATGCGATCAGCATTCCGGTGATTGCATCCGGCGGCGTCGGCGGCCTGCAGGATCTGGCGGACGGCATCCAGATCGGCCGCGCCGATGCGGTGCTGGCGGCCAGTATTTTCCACTATGGACAGCATACGGTGCAGGAAGCCAAGCAATTCATGGCGGCGCAGGGTATCCCGATGAGGCTGGCATGAGCATCAAGGCCAAATGGCTCAATGCGGTGAAGTGGGATGAGCACGGCTTGGTGCCGGTCATCGCGCAGGAAGTCGGCTCGAACGACGTGCTGATGTTTGCGTGGATGAACCGCGAAGCACTGGCGAAGACGGTGGATCTGGGGGAGGCCGTGTACTGGAGCCGTTCGCGCAAAAAGCTGTGGCACAAGGGCGAAGAATCCGGTCATGTCCAGAAAGTGCATGAAATACGCCTCGATTGCGACGAAGACGTGGTGCTGTTGAAAGTGGAGCAGGCCGATCGTATTGCCTGTCACACCGGGCGCCACTCCTGCTTTTTCCAGCGTTTTGAGGGCACGGCCAAGGACGGCCAGTGGGTGAGCGTCGATCCGGTCCTGAAAGACCCGGAAAACATATACAAGTAATTCCAAAAACAACGACAACCGAAGGTAAGGGCGCAGGTTTTTCAAGACCGGCGCCGCATGAGATGAGTGATACATTAAAACGCCTGGCCGATATCATCGAATCGCGCAAACCCGCCAACGGCGGCGATCCCGCTACCTCCTATGTCGCGCGCCTGTTCGTCAAGGGCGATGACGCGATCCTGAAAAAAATCGGCGAAGAAGCGACCGAAACCGTGATGGCGGCGAAAGATGCGCGGGCCGACGGCGATAAGTCGAAAGTGCTCTACGAATGCGCGGATTTATGGTTTCACTCGATGATCATGCTGGCGCAGTTCGATTTGACGCCGCAGGATGTATTGAATGAATTGGTGCGGCGCGAAGGGATGTCGGGCATCGAAGAAAAAGCGAACCGCAAACTCGACGACCGCGAGCAGGCCGAGCAAAAAAAATAATTGGCTGAACCAGGTGGGAGAATACGTTGGATAACTGCATTTTCTGCAAAATCGCCGGTGGACAGATTCCATCGAAAGTCATTTACGACGATGACGATCTGATTGCGTTTCACGACATCAATCCTGCTGCACCGGTGCATTTTTTGATCGTGCCGAAGCAGCATATTCCGACCCTGGCCGATTGCACGGAAAGTCATGCGGCGTTATTGAGTAAAATGATGCTGCTGGCGCCCAAATTGGCGCAGGAGCAAGGGTGCGGCTATCAGCGTGACGGCGACGGCAATGGTAGCGGCGGTTACAAGGCGCTGTTCAATACCGGGCCGGATGGCGGGCAAGAGGTGTACCACCTGCACCTGCATATCATCGGCGGGGCACGTCCGTGGCGCGGACTGCGCTGATGCGGTGAATTCCGTCCGGCGTGCATTCCAGACACTTATCGCGTCAAATTAATTTCATCTGCGCTGTTTTAAATGGCGTATACACTGATACCAGGACGGTTTCGTCCGGCAAGGAGAATCAAACATGGGTTCATTTAGCATCTGGCACTGGCTGATTGTGCTGGTGATTGTCATGTTAGTGTTTGGCACCAAAAAACTCGGCAACATGGGTTCCGATCTCGGCAAGGCGGTCAAGGGTTTCAAGGATGGCGTGAAGGGCGAGGAAGAAAAACCTGTAGCGCAAAGCACACCGTCGCAAGTTGCGGACAAGACCACGATTGACGTCGACGCGAAAGAGAAGACGAAGAGTTGATGGTGGCGCGTTGTGGGTGGTACGCGGTGTGTTACGTACGACTGAACGCGTCATCGTTGGCTTTTATCGTGCCCCGTCATGATTGATCTCGGTCTTTCCAAACTTGCACTGATCGGCGTAGTGGCTCTGGTGGTTATCGGCCCCGAGAAATTGCCCAGGGTCGCCCGCATGGCCGGCTCCTTGTTCGGCCGTGCGCAACGTTATATCAACGAAGTCAAATCCGAAGTCAGCCGCGAAATCGAACTCGACGAACTGCGCAAAATGCATAAGGATATGCAGGAAGCAGCCAGCGAGGTCGAACAAAGCATCGCGCAGAGCGTGGGACAGGTGGAAGGCGACTTGAATTCCGCCTGGAATGACAACGCCTTGCACAATCCTTTGCTGTCGATGCCGACGCCCGATCAGTTTGCAGTCAAAGTGAAGGATTTTCGCCGGAAAAAGCTGGCGCGCACTTCTTCAGTGCCTTCCTGGTTCAAAAAGCAGAGCGGCCACAAGACCCGCGTGATGTCCGGCGCGGCGCGGGTTGCGAAATATCGCCCGGCACGCGGCGCCGGCAAATCTCCCGCCTCTTTTTATGAATGAATACTATTGTTATTGCGCGTGCAATGACTTACCGATCCTGCCGCAATGACTGAAGAACAATCCCCAACCGGTAAAGAAGACAGTTTCATTTCGCATCTGGTCGAGTTGCGCAATCGGCTCATGAAAGCGTCGGCCGCAATCATCGTCGTGTTTTTATGCATGATGCCGTGGGCCGGCCAGATTTACGATTTTCTTGCCTATCCGATGATGGTGGCCTTGCCGGCAGGCAGCAAAATGATTGCCACCGGCGTGATTACGCCGTTTCTGATTCCAATCAAGGTCACATTGCTGGCCGCGTTTTTCGTGGCGTTGCCAGTGGTGTTGTACCAGGCATGGGCGTTCGTTGCGCCCGGCCTGTACGCGCATGAAAAGCGCTTGATTGCACCGCTGGTGGTGTCGTCGTCGGTACTGTTTCTGGCGGGCGTCGCGTTTTGCTATTTCATGGTGTTTGGCGTGGTGTTCAAGTTCATCAACAACTTCGCGCCGAAATCGATCTCCGTCGCACCGGATATCGAGAGCTATTTCAGTTTTGTGATGACGATGTTTATCGCGTTCGGCGTAACGTTCGAAGTGCCGATCGTGGTAATCGTATTGGTGCGCATGGGATTTGTGACAGTGGAAAAGCTGAAACAGATACGCCCATATGTGGTTGTCGGCGCGTTTGTCGTCGCAGCCATTGTTACGCCGCCCGATGTGATGAGCCAACTGTTGCTGGCAGTGCCGTTATGCCTGTTGTATGAAGTCGGTTTGCTGGTGGCGCCCTTGTTTGCCAGAATGACGCGGGCACCGGAAGAGACTGCTGGATAGGTGCGATGCGGTTTATTTCACTTGGCGCAGCCAGGTGATCAATGGATAGGCATCCTTGAATCCCGCGACCAATTCTTTTTCCAAGTCGGCCGGGATTTTCTTTTTCAGGCTGGTTTCTTTCCAGGCGATAAAACTCTTCAGCTTGATGTATTCGATATGCGGCACATCGGCGTCAAAGCCCTTTGGTGGACGCGTTAGTTTGCCTTCTTCCTGCAAGCCGCCGAATCCTTCTTTTATTTTCCTGTTCTTCAAGACTTTGCCGAATCCCGCTGCGTCCGCAATAATATTCTGACGGATCGCGCGCAAACGGTCCGGTGGCGGCATGTATTCGCCGCCTGCAATCAGCAAGGTGCCGTTGGCATCGATGTGGAAGTAATAGGCAGGCCCGCCGCCCTGGTTCGGTCTTTTCAAGCCGCTGGCAGTGATTCCAGCCGAGAAGGTGGTTTTGTAGGGGCTCTTGTCATGCGAAAAGCGCATGTCGCGGTTGATGCGGAACAGCGCTTTTTTCGGATTGCATTCCGACACCGCGGGATCGAATTTGCTGATATCGGCGATGAGCCGGGTAACCAGTTCAAGAAATTCCGCGCGCAAAATATCGTAGCGCGGCTTGTTCATCACAAACCACGCGCGGTTGTTGTTCTCCGATAATTCGGCCAAAAACTGCGTCAGATCGCGTATATGCATTTGCTCGTTATTCCGTTGGGAATGAAGGCCGGGCGGCTTGCGAAACTATTCCCGGTCCTCGCGTTTAGCCTTTGGCCGTTTGCCGACGGTCACGTCAAGAACCGATTCCTGCGTCTTGCGCAACACGGTCATCTTCGCTTTGTTGCCCGGCACGAGCTGTGCAATCAGATTCAACATGTCGGTGGTGTCGTTCACTGGTTTGCCTTCGACCGACACTAGAATGTCGCCCGGTTTCATGCCGGCCTTGTCGGCCGGGCCGCCTTTCAATACGCCCGCAATGATTGCGCCGGTCTTGGTCGTCAGACCAAAACTCTCGGCCAACTCCGGTGTGATGTCCTGCGGTTCGACGCCGATCCAGCCGCGCACGACTTGGCCACTGCTGATGATCGATTCCATCACCATCTTGATGGTGCTGACCGGAATCGCAAAACCGATACCGAGCGAGCCGCCGCTGCGCGAATAGATTGCGGTATTAATGCCGAGCAGATTGCCGTTGGTATCGATCAATGCGCCGCCCGAGTTGCCGGGATTGATCGCTGCATCGGTCTGGATGAAGTCTTCAAACGTGTTGATGCCAAGATGATTGCGGCCCATCGCAGACACGATGCCCATCGTGACGGTTTGGCCGACGCCGAACGGATTGCCGATCGCAAGGACCACATCTCCCACTTTGGTCTGGTCGGCGTGACCCAGCGTGATCGCGGGCGCGTTCGGCAAATTGATTTTGACCACGGCCAGATCGGTTTCCGGGTCGGAGCCGACGACCTTGGCGGCCGCTTTACGGCCATCGGACAAGGCGACTTCGATTTCGTCGGCCGCTTCGACCACATGGTTGTTGGTCAGGATGTAACCTTGCGAACTGACGATGACGCCGGAGCCGAGGCTGAATTGCTTTTCATCCGGGTCGCCCAGATGATCGCCAAAGAATTTCCGGAAAAACGGATCGTCCATCAACGGGTTTTTCGGCTGACGCGCGCCCTTGGTCGTAAAAATATTGACGACCGATGGCATCGCCCGTTTGGCCGCATCGCGATAAGAACCTTGGGCGGCGGATGCGTTGCTCGGCGCCTCCAGCATCGGCACGGTGGTCGACGTGACGCGCGCACCATGCATGCCGCCAGCCCAATCCGGTTTCAAGGTTATTACAATGAACCAAATCGCCAAACCGACTGTTACGGTTTGCGCAAACAATAGCCAAAGACGTCGCATAAAAGGTAGGAAAATGAGTCAACAAAACGGTAAATAGGGATGAAATTGCAAAATATCCAGCGCAGACGCTCGAATATTACCCGTTTTTGCGACGACTGCTCAAACGGGCTGCAGGTAGAACGCCGGCATTGCGTATCGTGCATGCGGCCATTATGCAGCCGAATGTTACGGCGTTCAGGCACTGGACGCGTACATTGCCGAGCAGTCCTGTATTGCGCATCATCTCATTGATGTTGCCGATCCCATTTGATAAGGTAGAAACCCTTACTTGAAAGCGGCCGCCGCCAGCAAAACGATGCGGTTTGCGCGGTTGAATAAGATTACTATTTCCAATGAACGAATTTTGCATCTCCATCGCATTTTTTTGCTGAAAATTTGGGCAGCATTGTATTATTCGCATTGAGTCACTTAAATTGCCATCTGGAACAGGAAAAAGGCAAACGTTTGCATTTGTTCTTCAGGTAATCACTTAAACATGGAATAGCTATGTCGCCACAGGCAGCGCCCGCTTCAATCAATGTATTGATCGTCGAAGACGATGCCGTAACGCGGCGCGCATTGTGCCTAGCCATTGAGTCGGAACCGGCATTGAAGCTGGTGGCGGCGCTCGATAGCGTGAAACCTGCTCTGGATTGGCTCGAAAAGCAAGCCGTCGACGTGCTGTTGACTGATCTGGGTTTGCCGGACGGATCGGGCGTCGAAATCATCCTGGCCTGCGCGCGGCGCCATCCGAATTCCGACATCATGGTCATCACGATGTCCAGCGATGAGGCGAATGTGCTGGCCTGTATTGAAGCCGGTGCCTCCGGTTATGTGCTCAAGGATGCCGGTCGGCTCGATATCGTGAGGGCGGTGCTTGACTTGCGTGCCGGCGGATCGCCGATGAGCCCTGCGATTGCACGCATGGTGATTGCACGAGTGCGCGATGGAAAAAAAATCGCGCCAACGCCTGCGTCCAGCGATTCCATCGATTCCATCGATTCCATCGAGTTGACGACGCTGACCAAGCGCGAAGCTGCGATTCTCGATTTGATTGCACGCGGCAATACCTATGGCGAGGTTGCGCAGTTGTTGTCGGTATCGGTCGGCACCGTGCAAACCCATATCAAAAGTATTTACGGCAAGCTGTCGGTACATTCGCGTGGCGAGGCGGTATTCGAGGCGCATCGGCGCGGATTATTGCGCATGGGTTTACTGGAGGCGAAAACGTAGCCGGATTGCGACGCGCCAGTCGTATTGGCTAATGCAAATTGAACGCCGGTCGACGCTGACCGGCTTTTTTCGCCGCTTACTTCTTGACCAGGGCGTCCCGAATCTCGCGCAACAGCACAATATCTTCTGCGGTCGGGACGGGGGGCGGCGGTGGCGCCGGTTCGTTTCTTTTGGCTTTGTTCAGCGCGCGAACCATTTGAAAAATAATGAAGGCCAAAATCAGGAAATTAATGACGATCGTGAGGAAACTGCCGTACGCAAACACCGCCCCCGCCTTTTTTGCTTCGGCCAGCGTCAAGTGCATATCCTGATGATTCAGCGGCAGATAATAGTTCGAAAAGTCGAGGCCGCCAAAAATCTTGCCCGCGACCGGCATGACAATATCTTGCACCATTGAATCGACGATTTTGCCGAATGCACCGCCGATGATGACGGCAACTGCCAAGTCGACCACATTGCCTTTAATCGCAAATGCCTTGAATTCCTGCATCATGCCCATGGTGGTGATCCTTTCGATGTGTTGTAAAAAAAGTAATTTGTTCTGCGTCTCGCCGCTGGCTATGCCGGACAACCAATTTAATTTCCTGCAAAAACCCGAAAATCATAGCCGGATAAGCGACGGCGGGCTGCGTTCCTCAGCATAAATGAGCGGAAAAATCCCCTAAAATTGTATCTCAGACAATCTATTCCCTTCAAAACAGACTGCGGCTCCGTTATAATCTAAGGTTGCTAGAAGTTTCGGACAGATTTCGCATTTTGACTGATTGGGGTTGGTATGAGTAACGAAAAGCAGGTCGATTCCGGTCGACGTGGCTTGCTCGTCGCTACGTGTGCGGCGGGCGGTGTAGCGGGATTAGCCACGGCAGGGGCCTTTGTCTCCACTTTTCAGCCGTCCGAGCGCGCGAAAGCCGCGGGCGCGCCGGTGGAAGTGGATATCGCAGGCCTGGTGCCAGGCGAGATGAAAACCGTCGAATGGCGTGGCAAGCCGGTATGGATCTTGAAGCGTTCGCCCGAAATGGTCGCATCGCTGAAGAAAACCGATGGACAAGTCGCCGATCCGAAATCCGAACGCAATGTGGATGATCTGACGCCGGAATACGCGCGTAACGAGCATCGCTCGATCAAGCCGGAAATCCTGGTGGCAGTGGGCATCTGCTCGCACCTCGGTTGTTCGCCGAGCACCAAGTTCCAGACCGGTGCCCAGCCCTCGCTGCCGGACGACTGGGCGGGCGGTTTCCTGTGTCCATGTCACGGCTCCACATTCGACTTCGCCGGCCGCGTGTACAAGAACAAGCCGGCGCCGGACAACCTGCAAGTGCCACGCCACATGTTTGTCGGCGACACCAAGCTGGTCATCGGCAAAGACGAGAAAGGTGAGGCGTAATCATGGCGTTTGTTGAAAAAAAACTTCCGGCCGATGCGCCTGTCGCTGCCAAAGCCCTGAACTGGGTCGATGCCCGTTTCCCGCTAACCAAGCTGTGGAACGACCAGTGGGGCCAGTACTACGCGCCGAAGAATTTCAATTTCTGGTACATCTTCGGCTCGCTCGCGATGCTGGTGCTGGTAATCCAGATCGTGACCGGCATTTTCCTCGTGATGCACTACAAACCGGATGCGAACCTCGCATTCGCGTCGGTCGAGTACATCATGCGCGATGTGCCTTGGGGCTGGCTGATTCGCTATATGCACTCGACCGGCGCGTCGGCGTTCTTCATCGTGGTCTACCTGCATATGACGCGCGGCCTGCTGTACGGTTCCTACCGCAAGCCGCGTGAGTTGATCTGGTTGTTCGGCGTGGCGATCTTCCTGTGCCTGATGGGCGAGGCGTTCTTCGGCTACCTGCTGCCGTGGGGCCAGATGTCGTACTGGGGCGCACAGGTGATCGTGAACCTGTTCGGCGCAATCCCGTTCATCGGTCCTGACTTGTCGCTGTGGATTCGCGGCGATTACGTGGTGTCCGATGCGACGCTGAACCGCTTCTTCTCGTTCCACGTCATCGCGATTCCGCTGGTCTTGCTGGGCTTGGTCGTGGCGCACCTGATCGCGTTGCATGAAGTGGGCTCGAACAATCCGGACGGCATCGAAGTCAAGGAAAACCTCGGTCCCGACGGCCATCCGGTCGACTCGATTCCATCGCATCCGTACTACAGCGTGCACGACATTTTCGGCGTGACTGTATTCCTGCTGATCTTCAG
>CAMLDH010000003.1 GCA_946478765.1 uncultured Oxalobacteraceae bacterium
TCAGGCTGACCTGACTGTCATTGATGAGAAAGATGTCCATGCGTGCGGATGAGTTGCCTGGGATAGCGCCAGAGAAGACGGGCGTCGTTGGTGAGCGCCCGCAGGAAGAGCAGATGCGCAATCAGTGGACCGGAAGCTGCGGTGCGCAATGTATTGGCCAAGCCGGCTTGCGGCCGGCGCGCCATGCTCAGGCGCTGTGCTTGAGCAGACGTGCGATATTGCGGGCGAAATAGGTCAGCACGCCATCGGCGCCGGCGCGCTTGAATGCGAGCATCGCTTCCATCATCGCCTTGTCATGGTCGAGCCAGCCGTTTTGCGACGCGGCCTTGATCATCGCGTACTCGCCGCTGACCTGATACGCGAAGGTCGGCACCTTGAATTCGTCTTTCACGCGGCGCACGATATCCAGATACGGCATGCCCGGTTTGACCATCACCATGTCGGCGCCTTCGGCAAGGTCGAGCGCCACTTCGCGCAGCGCTTCATTGCTGTTGGCCGGATCCATCTGATACGTGCATTTGTCGCCCTTGCCCAGACTGTTGGCGGAACCGACTGCATCGCGGAACGGGCCGTAAAACGCGGATGCGTACTTGGCGGAGTACGCCATGATGCGCGTGTGGATGTGGTGGTGGGACTCCAGCGCGCCGCGGATGGCGCCGATGCGGCCATCCATCATGTCGGACGGCGCGACGATGTCGACGCCGGCTTCAGCCTGAATCAGTGCCTGCTTGACCAGCAACGAGCAGGTTTCATCATTCAACACATAACCGTCGGCATTGATCACCCCATCCTGTCCGTGGCTGGTGTACGGATCGAGCGCTACGTCGGTCAGGATGCCGAGTTCGGGAAAACGTTGTTTCAGCTCGCGCACGGCGCGCGGCACCAATCCCATGGGATTGGTCGCTTCGATGCCGTCCGGTGTTTTCAGGGCAGGATTGATGACCGGGAACAACGCCAGCACCGGGATGCCAAGCGCGACACAGTCTTCCGCTACCGCCAGCAACAAATCGACAGAGAGGCGCTCCACGCCGGGCATCGACGCCACTTTTTCCCGCTGATTATGTCCATCCAGAATGAATACGGGGTAGATCAGGTCCGATGGCGTAAGCACATGCTCGCGCATCATCGCGCGCGAAAAAGCATCTTTGCGCATGCGGCGCATCCGGATGGCGGGAAATTGGGCGGTCTTCGACGGATTTTGCATAGTCAATTTGGAATTTGGATGAAATTAAATCTCTATATCAACACGTGAGAAATTACATGAACTTTTCCGAGAATCCCCCCTCTTAACAGCAGGTGATGTACTCACCTCCCGCTTCTCCTCCCTGAGCGGGGCCCTATCGTTTTGACGATAAGGCGTTACTGCCCTGGAGATACTCCCCTTTCTCCAGGGCTTTTTTTCGGCTTTCAATCTTGCCGGTTACGCATCCGACGCGTCAGCGTTGTCATCTGGCGCCTGATCTTCTGCGTCTTCGGACAATCCCAGCAATTCCAGAATCTTGTCGTTCGCCTCATCCAGTCCGGTCCGCTTCAATGCCGAAAACAACTGTACGGTGAACGGGAAGGGCTTGCCATCTCCATCAACATAACTGGCCAGCATGCCACGCGCCAGGCGCAACGCATTGGTCGCGTCATTGCGGTTCAGCTTGTCGGCTTTAGTCAAAATGCAATGAATCGGCCGCCCGGTCGGGGCGAACCATTCCAGCATCTGGATATCGAGATCGGTAAAGGGGCGGCGCGAATCCATGATCAATACCAGCGCCGCCAATTGCTTGCGCCGTTGCACATAATCGCCGAGCAATTCCTGCCAATGCATCTTGGCCGAGCCCGACACTTCGGCGTAGCCGTAGCCGGGCAAATCGACGAGCAGTGCACGGATTTCATCGACCCTGGTTTCGTCCTTGCGGTGCTGCCCGACGTGCGCGCCGCCGATCGAAAAATAATTGATGTGCTGCGTGCGCCCCGGTGTCTTGGACGCGAATGCCAGCTTCTTTTGGTTGCACAGGATATTGATCGCAGTCGATTTGCCAGCGTTGGAGCGGCCGGCGAAGGCGATTTCGGGAACTTGCATATCCGGTAAATCACGGAGATGGTTCACCGTGGTGAAGAAACGGGCTTGCCAAAGTAGGGACATAGGTGGGCGAGAAAATGCATAAAGGGACGAAAATGCCAGAATCCTATTGTACAATACGGGGTTGTATATTATTGCGCCGCAAAAGCGAAGTCGCCTGCAATAACAACTAGCCAATCGGGCAGAATTTTAATATCAAGTCTCAGGGTGTTTGAATGAATCGTGTGTTTTTACCGTTTGTGAAATCCTTGTTTGTCGCCATGCTCGCCGTTTCTTCCATCGCCCATGCTGCCGAAGAAAAGACCGCCGTCAAAGCCAGTCCTGCCAAAGGCGAAGCCATTTACACCAACGGCGACACGGCCCGCAATATTCCCGCCTGCGTTTCCTGCCACGGTGCGGCCGGCAATTCGACCATCGTGCAAAATCCGAAACTGGCAGCGCAGCATGAAGCGTATATCGTTAAGCAATTGAACGATTTCAAGGGGCCGCAGCGCAATAACGCCATCATGACATCGATCGCGAAAGCATTGACTGACGCCGAAGTGAAAAACATCGCTGCTTACCTGAATGCGCAAGCACAAAAACCGGGCGCAGCAAAAAACAAGGATACGGTTGAAATCGGCAAGAAAATCTACCGCGCCGGTATCGCCGAAAAGAATGTTCCGGCGTGCGCAGGTTGCCACAGCCCGAACGGCGCAGGCATTCCGGCACAGTTTGCACGGATCGGCGGTCAGCATCAGGAGTATACTTCTGCACAGTTGACCAGCTTCCGGGCCGGTGCGCGCAAGAACAGCCCGCAAATGGTCACCGTGGCAAAGCGGCTGTCGGACGATGAAATTCAGGCTGTTGCCGATTACGTGGCTGGCTTGCGATAACAAACCAGCTATAAAACAAGATTAACGGAGGGGGTGGCCAAGGCCGCCCCCTTTTGCTTTTTTGAACCGATAATGACAACAAGTACCGCAGGGTTACAACTCAACACCAAGCGCCGCTGGCTCGCTGAAACCGTCGAACTGGTGTCATCGATGCGCTTCGCAATCAGTTTGCTCACGCTCATTGCAATTGCATCGGTGATCGGCACGGTATTGAAACAAAACGAACCAATGCCGAACTATGTGAATCAGTTCGGCCCGTTCTGGTTCGAAGTGTTCGCCAAGCTCGGCTTGTACGCCGTCTATTCGGCATGGTGGTTTTTGCTGATCATGGGCTTTCTGGTGTTGTCGACATCCTTGTGCCTCGTGCGCAATACGCCGAAGATGCTGAAAGACATGCGCAGCTGGCGTGATAATGTGCGCGAACAATCGCTGCGCAATTTCCATCACAAAACCGAATGGCATGCTGCGCTATCGCGCGCAGCACTAACGCAGCAAACCGCCGAGCGCATTATCGCAAACGGCTACAAGATCAAGATCCTTGAAAAGGAGAGTGCAACCTTGATCACAGCCCGACAAGGGGCGGCGAATAAATGGGGCTATATCTTTGCGCATAGTGCGATTGTGATCATTTGCACTGGCGGTTTGCTCGATTCCAATTTGCCGATTCGTTTTCAACAATGGTTCTATGGAAAAACGCCTTTCGCAGGCAGTGGCATCATCGCGCAAGTGCCGGCTCAACATCGCCTCGGACTGGGCAATCCGACTTTTCGGGGCAACACGCTGATCCCCGAAGGCGCCAGCAGCAATACCGCGATTATTCCGCAGCAAGATGGCGTATTGATTCAGGATTTGCCCTTCACGATACAGCTCAAGAAATTCATCATCGAGCATTATTCGACCGGCATGCCGAAATTGTTCGCCAGCGAAGTGGTGGTGAAAGACAATGAGACCGGCAAGACTTTTGCGGCGACGATCAAGGTCAATGAACCGCTGATCTACAAAGGGATCGCCGTCTATCAATCCAGTTTCGAAGACGGCGGCAGCAAGTTGACGCTGGCCGGTTATCCGATGGCGGGTGCGCGCAACAATGCGTTTTCTATGAGCGGCGAAGTGGGCAATTCGACGCCGCTGGGCAACGACAAGGAGAGCGAATACACCGTCGAGTGGTCGGGCTTTCGGCCATTCAATGTAGAGAACACCGCCCAGAACGGGCAAGATGTGCGTGCGGTCAATCCGGGCCAGAGCTTCAATGAGAAATTCTCCGATGGACTGAATAAGCGCCTCGGTTCCGCTGCCAAGAATGCCAATAACAAGGATTTGAAAAACGTCGGGCCCAGCGTGCAATACAAGCTGCGCGATAAAACCGGCCAGGCGCGCGAATACCATAACTACATGCAACCGGTGCAACTGGATGGCGCCTATGTTTTTCTCGCCGGCATGCGCGACGCGCCGGGCGATGCATTCCGCTATCTGCGTATTCCTGCCGACGATCGCGATTCGGTCGAGGAGTGGATGCGTCTGCGGGCTGCACTCCTGAATCCCGATTTGCGGGCGCAGGCGGCCCAGCGGTATGCGCAGCATGCATTGCGCGATGGGCGCGCGGAGGGCGATGCCTTGCGCACGCAATTGACAGCGTCGGCGCTCAAGGGCTTGTCGATTTTTGCCGGCAACGACAAGCAGTCCGGTTATATTGCGGTTGCGAAATTTCTGGATAAATTACCGCCGGCGGAGCAGGAAAAAGCGGCCGGTATTTTCATGAAAATCCTGAACGGCGGTTTGTGGGAATTGTGGCAAGCCGCACGCGAGAAGGATGGCTTGAAGGCAATCGAACTGGATGAGAAGCACGCGCGCTTCCTGCAACTGGCGAGCAATGCGTTGTCGGATGCAGCGTTTTACGGTGCGCCGGTCTATCTGCAATTGACCGGGTTTGACGAAGTGAAGGCCTCGGTATTGCAGGTGACGCGCTCGCCGGGAAAAAAGGTGGTGTATCTCGGTTGTCTGTTGCTGGTGCTCGGCGTGTTCTCGATGTTTTATATTCGCGAGCGCCGTGTGTGGGTGTGGCTGAAGTCGGGCCAGGACGGCAATGCGCAGGCATTGATGGCGATGAGTTCGCAACGCAAGACACTGGATTTCGAGAAAGAATTTGATGTGCTGAAACGGCAATTGGCGCAAGCCGCGCCGTCGCAGCAACCCTGATGCATCTTTACTATACTAAATAAATTGGCGACCGCCGGAAACCGCCGTGGTAGCGCGTGCTGTCACGGTAACGGAGAAACGTAATGGAATTGACACACCAACAGACTTACCGCCAGCCTCCTGGCTTTTTCAAGCGCCTGAGCCTGGTTGATTGGTTGTATGCGGCTGCACTGGTGGCGGCATCGCTATTTGCGCTCAACCGTTTCGGCGCGTACATGGATTATTACGAGAAAGCGATTCTGGTGCTGGCCGCGCCGACGTTCGCATGGCTCGGCTGGAACTGGAAGCCGGTGCGCTGGTTGATCGCGCTATTGGCGCTGCTGGCATTGTCGGCGATCGCGCTGTATGGCGGTGCGCTGGACATGGCCAACAAGAAATTCATTCTCAAGTACTTGCTGTCTAGTCAATCTGCGATTTTATGGATGAGTGCGTTGTTCTATTTGTCGACCCTGTTCTATTGGGGCGGCTTGATCGCAAAGTCGGATTTCGGTGGCTCGGTCGGCAGCAAGTTGTGCTGGGCGGCGGTGGTGATGGGTTTCACCGGCATGCTGGTGCGCTGGTACGAATCGTATTTGATCGGCACCGATATCGGGCACATTCCGGTCTCCAATTTGTATGAAGTGTTCATCCTGTTTTCCATGATCACGGCGCTGTTCTATCTGTATTACGAACAGCATTATGCGACGCGCCAACTGGGCCCGTTCGTGATGCTGGTCATTTCTGCGGCGGTCGGATTCTTGCTGTGGTACACAGTCAGCCGCGATGCTTCCGAGATTCAGCCACTGGTGCCGGCATTGCAAAGCTGGTGGATGAAAATCCATGTGCCGGCAAACTTCATTGGCTATGGCACGTTCGCATTGGCATCGATGGTGGCGGTCGCGTACCTGCTGAAATCGAAGGGCATGCTGGTCGAGCGCCTGCCCGCGCTGGAAGTGCTGGATGACATGATGTACAAGGCGATTGCGGTCGGTTTCGCCTTCTTCACGGTGGCCACGATACTGGGCGCATTGTGGGCGGCTGAAGCATGGGGCGGCTACTGGTCATGGGATCCGAAGGAAACCTGGGCGCTGATCGTATGGCTCAATTACGCCGCCTGGCTGCACATGCGCCTGATGAAGGGCTTGCGCGGACAGGTTGCCGCCTGGTGGGCGTTGATAGGGTTGCTGGTGACGACGTTTGCCTTCCTCGGTGTCAATATGTTCCTGTCCGGCTTGCACTCGTACGGGCAACTCTAAGCGTCGTCGGCGCGTATCTGGTTGCCGAACGCAGGCACGATGAAATTGGTGTAAGGTTCTTCAATCTGAGAAGACTAAGTCTTACATCAGATTTCATCTTACGGGGCAGCCATGTTAATCAAACGCAAACCAGACGGGATAGACCTTCCGCGCGCTTCCGATATCACCCCGCGCGCGATTTTCGAATCGCGCCGCACTTTCATCAAGCAGTTGGCGGTCGGTTCGATTGCCGGCAGCGCCTTGCTGGAAATGGCGTCGCGCGAAGCATTCGCGCAGTCGCCTGTCGCACAAAAACTGGCCGCCAAGGCCAATTCCGCGTATGTCGTGATGGACAAGACCACGCCGTACAAGGACGCCACTACCTACAACAACTTTTACGAATTTGGCACCGACAAATCCGATCCGGCCAGAAATGCCGGTACGCTCAAAACGCGGCCGTGGACTGTGACGATTGAAGGCGAAGTCAAAAAGCCGATGACGCTCGATCTCGACAGCCTGCTGACACTGGCGCCGCTGGAAGAGCGCATTTATCGCCTGCGCTGCGTCGAAGGCTGGTCGATGGTGATTCCGTGGATCGGCTATTCATTGTCGGAATTGATCAAAAAAGTCGAGCCGACCGGCAATGCAAAATATGTCGAATTCATTTCGCTGGCCGACAAGAAGCAGATGCCCGGCGTGCGCAGCCCGGTTCTCGAATGGCCTTATGTCGAAGGGTTGCGGCTGGACGAGGCAAACCATCCGCTGGCCTTGCTGACCTTGGGCATGTATGGCGAAGTGCTGCCGAACCAGAATGGCGCGCCGGTACGCATGGTGCTGCCGTGGAAATATGGTTTCAAGTCGGCCAAATCGATTGTAAAAATCCGCTTTACCAAGGATCAGCCGCGCACTGCATGGAATATCGCTGCGCCGAATGAATATGGCTTCTATTCCAACGTCAATCCCGAGGTCGATCATCCACGCTGGTCGCAAGCGAGTGAACGCCGCATCGGCGAAGACGGCTTCTTCGCGAAAAAGCGCAAAACCTTGATGTTCAACGGTTATAGCGAGGTCGCGTCCCTGTACTCGGGCATGGATTTGAAGAAATTTTTCTGATCTGGATAGCGAAAATGTTCAATCCCACTCCGAAACAATTCAAGGCCATCAAGGCGTCTTTGTTCGTGATGGCATTGCTGCCGTTTGCGCGCCTCGTGTTATTCGCGTTCACCGGTCGGCTCGGCGCCAATCCGATCGAATTCATTACGCGCAATACCGGCGACTGGACGCTGTATTTCCTGTGCATCACGCTGGCGGTAACCCCGCTGCGCCGCCTGACCCAATGGAATTGGCTGATCAAGCTGCGCCGGATGCTGGGGCTGTTCGTCTTTTTTTACGTGCTGCTGCACTTTACGACTTTCCTCTGGTTCGACCATTTCTTCGATGTCGACGAGATGCTGAAGGATGTCATCAAACGGCCGTTCATTACCGTCGGTTTTAGCGCATTCCTGCTGTTGATTCCACTGGCGCTCACCAGCACCAATGGCATGGTGAAGCGCTTGGGCGGCAAGCGCTGGCAATGGCTGCATCGCACGATTTATGTGATTGCACCGCTTGGCATCCTGCATTTCTGGTGGATGAAGGCCGGCAAGCATGACTTCGCTCAGCCTATCCTGTTCGGCATTCTCGTTGCGGCGCTGTTGTTGTCGCGCGTGTACTGGAATCTGGGACAGGCGCGTGCGCAAAAGCGCCAGGTTGAGGCGACATCGGCTTGATGAGTCTGGAAATGCGCGGTAACGGTAAGCCTTTCCAAACAAATTGGCATCGCCCATCGATTTTGTCGGCGCAGGTGCAGAAAATAAAAGGGATCAGGCCAAAGTCTGATCCCTCAAGTCATCGCAGCTCGACCGGCCGTTTTGTCAGCTGACGATCGACTCCAGCGCAAACAAATCAGCCGCCGCTTCGCGCTTGCGCACCAGGTGCACGCAGTCGCCATCGACCATCACTTCTGCGGCCCGGCCGCGCGTATTGTAATTCGACGCCATCGTCATGCCATAGGCGCCGGCCGACATGATCGCGAGCAGGTCGCCCTGTTCAATTGCCAGTTCGCGCGAACGCGCCAGCCAGTCGCCCGATTCGCAGACCGGCCCGACCACATCGTACGTCTTCGGCACTGCATCGCGTTGCGTGACTGCCTGCACGCCATGCCATGCTTCATACATCGCGGGACGCATCAGGTCGTTCATCGCTGCATCCACGATCGCAAAGTTCTTGGCGCTGCCATGCTTGAGATACTGCACTTCGGTCACCAGCACGCCGGCGTTGCCGACGATCGAGCGTCCCGGTTCGAACATCACTTTGATCGGCTTGCCGCGATACTGCATGCGGCGCCAATCGTCGATTCTGGCAAACAGGCGCGCCAGATAATCGCCGACCGCAACCGGTTGGTCATTGTCGTAGGTGATGCCGATGCCGCCGCCGATGTCGAGATGATGCAAATGGATGCCTTCCTTTGCCAGCGTATCGACCAGTTCGATCAGCTTGTCGAGTGCTTCCAGCAGCGGCGCGTCGTCCAGCAATTGCGACCCGATATGGCAGTCGATGCCGACCACACTGATGTGCGGCAGTGTCGCCGCCAGGCGGTAAGTAGTCAGCGCCTCGTCATAAGCGACGCCGAACTTGTTTTCCTTGAGGCCGGTGGAAATGTACGGATGGGTTTTGGCATCCACGTTCGGATTCACGCGCAATGAGATCGGCGCCTGCTTGCCCATTTCTGCGGCGACCTCGTTCAACCGATGCAGTTCCGGAATCGATTCGACGTTAAAGCACAGGATGTCGTGCGATAGTGCCAGGCGTATCTCGTCACGGCTTTTGCCGACGCCCGAAAAAATTACTTTTTTCGGATCGCCGCCGACCGCGAGTACGCGTAGCAATTCGCCGCCCGACACAATGTCGAATCCGGAACCGAGTTGCCGCAGCAAATCGAGTACCGCAAGATTGGAATTGGATTTGACCGAATAGCAAACCAGCGCGGAATCGTCATCCCGGCCGGCTTTCTTGCACGCATGAGCGTAGGCTGAAAAATTTTCAGTCAATGCCGCTTTGGAATAGACGTAGGTGGGCGTGCCGAATTGTCTTGCAATTTGCGTCAGCGGTGTTTGTTCGGCGCATAGTACGCCATTTTGGTAAGAGAAATGCGACATGTCGGATCGGGTTAATTGGATGCGGGAACTTGGCTGTCGGCCGGCGCCTTGGCGGGTGCGGGAACCGATTGGGGACCTGCCTTGATGGCGTCAGGTTTGCTGGGCAGATAAAGCGGGCCGCGTTGGCCGCAGCCCGCGAGCAGGGCCGCCAAAACGGCAACAAGGGAAAAAGCGACAAGGCGGGGCGAATCAAAACAGGACTTCACGATTAGAATCACAGTCTTTGGATATTGCGGGAAAGAAGAGCGCACCGCCATGGCGATACCGTACGCTGCCCCAACAAATTGGATTATAAAACTTCACTGGAGTGTAGCATGACCGAATCAGAATTCCTGGCGTTGGCAGAGGCAACTCTGGGCCGGATCGAAGCAGAGCTGGAGCGCGCAGCCGACACCAGCGATCTGGACGTCGAATGCAGTCGCCGCGGCAATGTACTCGAAATCGAGTTTATCGATAACGGCTCAAAAATCATCGTCAATAGCCAGGCGCCGATGCAAGAGATGTGGGTCGCAGCCAAATCCGGCGGGTTTCACTACAAGCGCGAAGGCGCGCAGTGGGTCAATACCCGCGACGGCTCGGAATTGTTTGCGGCGTTGTCCGGGATGGTCAGCGGGCAGGCTGGTGTCGCGCTGGTGCTGAAGGCCGGCTGATGCCGGAGCGTCGGCTGGCAGGCTATCAGAACAGCTCGTTTTTCACTTCATCCTTGGCTTTTTCTTCTTCGGTGGGCGCCCGATCGCCCAAGCCAAGACTGTGCACGCCGGCGCCCGGCGGGTTCTCCGCATAGTAATAGTCGCTACCGGCTTGCACCAGGCCTTCCGGTGCCACGCGCTCTTCCATCGGCATGTCTTTCAGCACTTTTTGCATATAGCTGATCCAGATCGGCAATGCGATGCCGCCGCCGGTTTCCTTGCTGCCCAGACTCTTGGGCTGGTCGAAGCCGATCCATGCGATACCAACGATTTTCGGTTGATAACCGGCGAACCACGCATCCACCGAGTCGTTGGTGGTGCCTGTCTTGCCGGCCAGATCGGTGCGTTTCAACGACAATGCCTTGGTGGCAGTGCCAAAACGGACCACGTCTTTCAACATGCTATCCATCAGGAACGCATTACGTTCATCAATCACGCGATTGGCTTGATCGCCAGCCTTGTCGGGATTTGCTTGCGACAAGACTTTACCTTCCGCATCGGTAATTTTGGTGATGAGGTAAGGATTGATTTTGTAGCCGCCATTGGCAAATACTGCATAAGCCCCGGCCATCTGTAACGGCGTAACCGCACCGGCGCCCAGCGCCAGCGTCAGGTAAGGCGGATTCTTGTCGGCCTCGAAGCCAAAGCGCGTCGTGTATTCCTGGCCATATTTGGCGCCGATCTTGTGCAGAATCCGGATCGAAATCATGTTCTTCGATTTGGTCAGACCCTTGCGCATCGTCATGGGGCCTTCATACTTGCCATCATAGTTTTTCGGCTCCCATGCCTGGCCGCCGGTTTGTCCGGCATCGAAGCTGATCGGTGCGTCATTGATAACGGTGGCCGGTGACAAGCCTTTTTCCAGCGACGCGGAATAGATGAAGGGCTTGAACGATGAGCCGGGCTGGCGCCACGCCTGAGTGACGTGGTTGAACTTGTTGATGTTGAAGTCGAACCCGCCCACCAGCGCACGAATCGAGCCGTCATTGGTGTTGGCGGAAACAAAGGCAGATGCGACTTCCGGCATCTGCGTGATATTCCATGCGTGCCCTTCCTGCATCACGCGGATGATGGCGCCGCGCTTGACGCGGCGATTGGGCGGCGCCTTGTCGCTTAGCAGGTTGGTGGCAAACCCCAAGCCTGCGCCGGTGATCGTGATTTCTTCGCCGGACGACAATACGGCGCGTATGCTTTTCGGCGACGCGTCGAGCACGACTGCCGCGACGATATCGTCACTGTCGGGATGGTCCGCCAATTCGGTTTCGATCGCATCCTCGGCTTCTTCTTTCGCCGCCGGGATGTCCATATACCCTTCCGGTCCGCGATAGGTGTGATGCCGTTCGTAATCCATCACGCCGCGGCGCAGCGCCAGATATGCGGCATCCTGATCGGCTTTGAGCACGCTCGTGAATACATTCAAACCACGGGTGTAGGCCTCCTCCTTGAACTGCTCGTAGACCAGTTGACGTGCCATCTCCGATACGTATTCGGCATGCACGCCGAATTCATTGCTATTCGTTTTGACTTTGAGTTCTTCCTTTTGCGCTTGCATGTATTGCGCTTCGGTGATGTAGCCAAGCTGATTCATGCGTTGCAAAATGTATTGCTGGCGGGCTTTCGCGCGCTTTGGATTGACCACCGGATTGTAGGCGGAGGGCGCCTTTGGCAAACCGGCCAGCATGGCCGCTTCGGCCACCGATAGTTCAGAGAGCTTCTTGCCGAAATAGATTTGTGCAGCCGATGAAAATCCATAGGCGCGCTGGCCCAGATAGATCTGGTTCATGTAGACCTCGAGAATCTGGTCTTTCGACAGATTTTGCTCGATTTTCCATGCCAGCAGGATTTCATACACTTTGCGCTTGAGGGTTTGCTCGCTGGAGAGGAAAAAATTGCGCGCCACTTGTTGTGTAATGGTTGATGCGCCTTGCTTTGCGCCTCCCATCAGGTTGTGCAACGCGGCGCGCGTAATGCCAAGATAGTCGACGCCGCCATGTTCGTAAAAACGATCGTCTTCAATCGCGAGAACCGCTTTCTTCATCACATCGGGAATATCCTTGATGCGCACGACATTGCGCCGCTCTTCGCCAAATTCACCCAGCAGCACGTTGTCCGCCGAAAAAATCCGCAGCGGAACCTTGGGACGATAATCGGTCAGCGAATCAAGCGCCGGCAAATTGGGATACGCCATGATCAGCGTGAAACCGACAATGAGCGCGCCAATCAATATCAGACCGGCAATAACGCCGGATAAAGCGAGAGCAATGCGGGTTGGCATGGTGAGCGAACGCTTAGACGCTTGGCGCGGAGTACTGCCAGCGGAATGGGGAGATGTCATGCGGAGGCAAGGAGTGGAGAATTGAGATCCGGCTCATTATAACGGCGCAGGTAGGATTTGTTGCGGGCCGAACATTGCGCGCCCCTTTCCTTTTCTTTTCGTTAAGCATTTACCTTGGGAGTTAGGTTGAAGGAAGTAAAATATTATTTTTTTTGCATGTTTCAAGTGGGGTTTTGGCAACGGAATTGCAAATTACTAGATGGAAAGTGCTTTACACTTTCGTAAGGTTGTTGCTACGATTTAATGTAACCTTTAATAAATGTCATCTAAACACTGGTTTTTAAACGCAATTTCTTGTCTGCAACTTCTTTCTGCCTATTGGACAATCGAATAGGCGGTACGTTCATATGAACAATCCTGTGTTCAGGGAGAACCGCCCTTGGCTTTAGATCTCGGATCGTTAATCGGTCAAAAAAATCCGCCGCTGGTCGGCCTGGATATCAGTACGTCGGGCGTGAAACTTGTCGAGCTCGCCGAGGTTGGCAAGAACGAATTGCGTTTGGAACGCTATGCGACGGAGCCGCTACCGCGTGGCGCTGTCGTGGATGGCAATATTGAAAACATCGAACAAGTGTCGGAAGCGGTGCGCCGCGTGTGGAAAAAGAGCGGCACGCGCGCCCGATTTGTTGCACTCGGCATGCCGCCCGCCTCCGTGATCACCAAAAAAATCATTCTTCCCGGCGGCATGAGCGAGGAAGAACTGGAGCTTCAGGTCGAGACTGAAGCCAGTCAGTACATCCCGTTTGCACTCGATGAGGTCAGTCTTGATTTCGACGTAATCGGTCCGGCACAGAATGCACCCGAGGATGTGGAAGTGTTGCTGGCGGCGACACGCAAAGAAAAAGTCGAAGACCGGGTCGCGGTGGCCGAAGCGGCAGGCTTGACGCCAACGGTAATGGATATCGAGTCGTATGCGGCGCGTGCTGCGATCGACCGCATTACCGCGCAATTACCGAAAGCAGGGCAGGGGCAGATCGTCGCGCTATTTCAAATCGGTGCGCAAGTAACGCATGTGTCGATGCTGCTGGATGGCCAGGCAATTTACGAACGTGAACAGCCGTTTGGCGGCAATCAGTTAACGCAAGACATTGTGCGCGCTTACGGTTTGTCGCACGACGAAGCCGAAGCAAAGAAAAAGGCGGGCGATTTGCCGGAAGGTTATGAGCGCGAACTCCTGGAGCCATTCCTGGAGAGCGCCGGGCTCGAGATAACGCGCGCGATCCAGTTCTTCTTTACGTCCACACCTTATACGCGCGTGGATCAGGTATTTCTGGCCGGCGGCTGCGCAATCATTCCGGGTTTGGTAGATTCGGTCGCGAGTCGCACCAAGATCTCCACGTCGGTCGTCAGTCCGTTCAAGGGGATGCAAGTGGGACCGAATGTACGTGAGAAGCAGTTGCGCATAGAAGCGCCCGCCTATCTGGTTGCGTGCGGTTTGGCGATGCGGAGGTTTGGCTGATGGCTAAGATCAACCTACTCCCGCACCGCGAAGCGAAGCGAAAGCAACGTAGAGCGGCATTTTTTGCGATGCTGGTGTTGTCGGGCATATTGGGCGGAGCGATTGTGTTGGCGGTGGGCGGCTACTTTGCCAATAGCATTTCCGATCAGACGCAGCGCAATAACTTTATCAAAGCCGAAAATACCAAACTGGATGCGCAGATCAAGGAAATTGCAACGCTGAGGCAGGAAATCGAAGCACTCAAAGCGCGTCAGCAAGCGGTCGAAGATTTGCAGGCCGATCGCAATCAGCCGGTGTATTTGATGGACGAATTGGTGAAACAGGTTCCGGAGGGGGTATATCTGCGCGCGTTCAAGCAGGATGGGCAACGCGTGGTGCTCAACGGATATGCGCAGTCGAATGAGCGCGTGTCTGAGCTGTTGCGTAATCTAAGCAACAATTCGCCGTGGCTGGAGCGGCCGGATCTGATCGAAATTCGTTCGACCGGCCTAGGGCAAGGCAAAGACGCCAAGAAAGTCTTCGACTTCACGATTAACGTCGGCATCAAGCGTCCGCGTGACAAGGACAAGGCGGTTTCCGGTCCGGCTGGAAGTGCTCCCGCTGCTCCTGCTGCCAGTGCTGCGGCTAAAAAATCCTGATATGAAAGACGCATGATGGCGGACTTGAAAAATATTGGCGATGCAATAAGCGCCCAGTTTCGCGGCTTGAATGGCCGGCATCCCGGCCAATGGCCGATCATTCCGCGGCTAACGTGCGGGGCGGGCGTACTGGCCGCAGTGATCGCGTTGGGTTGGTTCTTCTATTGGGACGGTCAGCTCGAAGAACTCAATCGCGGCGCACAAGAAGAAGAAAAGTTGAGGGAGGAATACAAGAGCAAGGTCCAGCAAGCCGTTAACCTGGAGGGGTTGCGCAAGCAAAAGGAACAGGTTGGCGAATATGTGGCGACGCTGGAAAAGCAATTGCCCAGCAAGGCTGAAATGGATGCACTTTTATCCGATATCAACCAGGCTGGCTTGGGGCGCGGCTTGCAATTCGAATTGTTCAAGCCAGGACAAGTGGTCGTGAAAGATTATTATGCGGAATTGCCGATCGATATCAAAGTGACCGGCAATTATCACGATGTCGGCGCGTTTGCCAGTGATATTGCCAATCTGCCGCGGATTGTCACGCTGAACAATATGAGCCTGAACGCCGGTAAGGACGGCGCACTGACGCTGGACGCGGTCGCCAAGACCTTCCGTTATCTGGATGCGGAGGAAGTAGCCGCACAACGCAAGGCTGCGGCAGCGAAAAAGCCCGATCAGAAGGGTGGTAAGAAATGACTCTCTGCCGAACAAAATGCACTACGCTGTCGCTCGTGTTGTTGGCGGGATTGGCCGGTTGCGGGGATGGCGGCGTACAGGAAATCAAACAATGGATGACCGAAGTCAGGCAGCAGGCCAGAGTGTCTATCCCGAAATTATCGGAGCCGAAAAAATTCACGCCATTTATTTATGGCGGCAAGGATACTGTCGATCCGTATAGCCCGAGCAAGTTGGCGGTGGCATTCGCCAAGCTGCAGTCAAAATCCAACAGCGCTCTCAAACCTGATCTCGAGCGCCGCCGGGAAGTGTTGGAATCGTTTCCCCTGGATACGGTGAAGATGGTGGGAACATTGCAAAAGCCGGGATTGAGCTATGTGTTGTTGCAGGTAGATAAGTCGGTGTTCCAGGCCAAAGTGGGAAATTATGTGGGACAAAACCTCGGCATGATTACCAATATCACCGACACCGCAGTCGAATTAAAAGAAATCGTTCAAGATGCGTCCGGCGATTGGGTCGAACGTCAAGCGAAATTAGAGTTGCAGGAGACAAAAAAATGATTGCGCAAAAAAAACGAGTGGGCAGTTGGGGCGCGATCGCGCATCAAACATTCAAGCAATGCATTCTGGCTTGCTCGCTTCTTACCAGCGGTTTCGCCTTTGCGCAAGAAAATGTGATCGAATCGATCAGCGCCAGTCAACAGGGTTCGAACGTGATCGTCAAGATCGCGCTCAAGAATCCGGTCGCCAAAGCGCCGATCGGTTTTTCGATCACCAGTCCGGCACGCATCGCACTGGATTTTGCGGCAACTGCCAATGCGTCGGGCAAATCGGTGCAGGACATTGGTTTGGGTGACGTGCGCAATGTCAATATCGTGCAAGCTGGCGATCGGTCACGCTTAGTCTTCAACCTCAAGCGCCCGCTCAATTATGCGACAGCAATCGAGGGCAACACGGTCATTGTTGCAATTGACGGCTCGGGCGGCACTGCTACCGCGGTCAATTCGGCCGGACTGCCGATCCAGAGCACACCAGCGATCACGGGCAAGCAGGCGATCCGCGACATCGATTTTCGGCGTGGCGTGGGTGGCGAAGGACGAATCGTCGTCGATTTGCCCAGCAATCAGGTCGCAGTCGATGTGCGCCAGCAAGGCCAAACCATCGTGGTTGATTTTTTGAAGGCAAGCTTGCCGGAGGTGTTGCGCCGGCGCCTGGATGTCACCGATTTCGGCACGCCGGTGAGTATCGTTACCGTTACGCCGCAGGGCGACAATGTGCGCATGGTGATCGAGCCGAAAGGCTTGTGGGAACACAGCGCTTATCAAAGCGATTCACAATTGGTAATCGAGGTTAAGCCAATCAAGGAAGAACCAAACAAACTTGCACAAGGCACGCAAGGTTATCGCGGCGAAAAATTGTCGCTGAATTTCCAGAATGTGGAAGTCAGAGCCGTGCTGCAGGTAATTGCCGACTTTACCGGATTGAATATCATCACCAGCGATACCGTGAGCGGCAATCTGACGTTGCGTCTCAAGGACGTGCCGTGGGATCAGGCGCTGGACATCGTGATGCAGGCCAAAGGCCTGGATATGCGCAAGAATGGCTCGGTGCTGTGGATCGCGCCCAAGGATGAACTGCTGACGAAAGAAAAGCTGGAACTGGAGCAGAAAGCGCAGATTGCAGAACTGGAACCATTGAAGACGGAAACTTACCAGTTGAATTATCAAAAAGCGGAGTCGTTCAAGCTGGTGTTTGGTCTCGATGGCGGCGGCGACAGCAAGAACCGTATTTTGTCCAAGCGCGGCAGTGCCGTGATCGACCCGCGTACAAATCAACTGTTTGTCACCGATATCGCCTCTAAACTGGAGGATGTGCGCAAGCTGGTGCAAAAGACCGATATCGCGTCACGTCAGGTATTGATTGAAGCGCGTATTGTTGAGGCGAATGACACATTCAGCAAAAATCTGGGATCGAAATTAGGCTTTACCGACTTGCGTACTTTGCGCGGAGGGGACACTGGTTATCAAATTTCGCCCAACAGCAACACTCGTGTGGCGGCGACTGGCAACCTGACTGGTGTCGGCGAGCAAACTGGTCAAGTGAAAGAGGAAGGCAAAGGTTATAACAATAGCCAATTTACCAATTTGCCGGCCAGCAGCATCAATGGACTTAACGCCGCTAGCTTCGCAGTCAGTTTGTTTTCAGCGGCTGCAAATCGGTTCCTGAACTTGGAATTGTCGGCGTTGGAAGCCGACGGTAAAGGCAAGATAATTTCAAGTCCGCGTGTCGTCACGGCAGATCAATTGAAGGCGATCATTGAGCAAGGTACCGAATTACCGTACACCTCCGCAACCAGTAGTGGCGCTACGGCCGTATCTTTCCGGAAAGCGGTTCTCAAGCTGGAAGTCACGCCGCAGATCACCCCGGATGGCAATATTATTCTTGATGTCGATGTCAATAAGGATAGTGTTGGACAAAGCATCGGGGGACTGACAGGGGGCTTCGCGATTGATACGAAGCACGTTAAAACCCAAGTACTGGTTGAAAATGGCGGTACGGTGGTACTAGGCGGTATTTACACTCAGCGCGAAAGTAACGATGTAACCAAAGTTCCCTTGTTGGGAGATATTCCAGTATTGGGGCATCTCTTCAAGACGACTGCGCGTACCAACGACAAAACAGAGCTATTAATCTTCATTACACCGAAGATTGTGTCGGATCGGCTTTCGACACGTTAGTTGCTAAAGAAATTTTTTTGGGAATACACATGATATCTATTAGAAAAAATTATACAGTTCCTACATTTGTACGCATTGGGGTAAGCATTTTATCGGCGTCTGCACTTGCAAGTTGCGGTGGTGGAGGTGGTGATGCAGGTACAACGAATGCATCTGCAATTGCGAACCGCTACAACGTCAGCCTCGTGACTCGTCCTGCGACATCAGTATTTTATGGCGGCAGCAATACGACAGCTTATGTGACGTTGACCAAGACCTGTGCGACCGCATCAACTACATCGACTACATCGGCCACATCGACTACATCGGCCACATCGAACGCATGTGGAAGTATGCCGCTTGACAGCGTTGCAGGCCAAGTCGTTACGCTGAAATCAAGTAATCCGGCCGCAGTGACATTTACGCCATCGATTGCCGTCACCGATTCAGATGGCAATGCCCAAATCAATATCTCTTCGGCATCAAAAGATGTCGCTGGCGTTCTGGAAATCGAAGCGTCTGCTACACTTTCTGGCTATACTTATAGTCGAGCAGTTGCTTTGCGCGTCAATGCACAGGTTGATCGGACCATTACGCAGGAAGATGATAATTTTTTCCAAGTGCTGGACCAAGGCAAAGACTGTTCAAACTATCAAACGTTTATCGTTAACGTTAAAAATCCTTCCGGCGTACTTCAAGCTAATTCCACGATTTCAATTGCATCTGCCTCTTTGGCTGAAGCCGGGTTGAAGGATCTTGGCGTATTTCCTGATTTGGGCCGAGTATGGCTGCTGCAAGTGCGAGCGCCAATTTTGACTTGCAGTGATACTGGCGCAACCGCGAATGTCGGGACTGTGAATTTCAGTGTGTTGCCCGGCGACGGTTCAGCCGCTTATTCAGTCGGATATAGACTTACCTACAAATCGAAATAGTGTTATGTGTGCATGTGCCCAAGTTGGTATAACGCGCACTGTACGCTTGCTGCTCAACATTGATACTAACGATTTTGGATAACATTTTCCTCGTCGGTCTGATGGGCGCGGGCAAGACCACGGTCGGCCGCGCTCTCGCGAAGAAGCTCAACAAGCGGTTCATCGATTCGGATCATGAGATAGAGGCGCGTACCGGCGCCTCTATTCCATTGATTTTCGAGATCGAGGGCGAGGCGGGTTTTCGTCAGCGCGAAACGGAAGTGATACGTGACCTGACCGCGCAACAAGACATCGTGCTGGCGACCGGCGGCGGCGCAATCCTGGCATCGGAAAACCGCGCGTATCTGAAAACGCGTGGGACCGTGATCTATCTGCGGGCCAGCGTCAACAGCATTTTGCAACGGACCAGCCACGACAAGAATCGTCCGTTGCTGCAAACCGCGGACCCGCGCAAAAAGATCGAGGAACTCGCGCGCGCGCGCGAGCCTTACTATTGCGACGTGGCCGATCTCATTATCGAAACCGGCCGCCCGAACATGCATGCGCTGGTACAAGCCATTTTGACGCAACTCCAGGAGTTGACCGGCAAACCGTTCGATACTCAAGCATCCTTTACAGACGATTTTGCAGAACCTTCAATGAATGCACCGCCATCCAACCCCATCACCTTGCAAGTCGATCTCGGCGAGCGCAGTTATCCGATTGCGATCGGTCAATCGCTGTTATCCAATCCCGACCTGATCGGGCGCCATGTGACAGGCGAACGCGTGGCTATCGTGACCAACACGACTGTCGGTCCGCTTTATCTCGATCGCCTGACCAAAACCTTGAATGCGGCCGGCAAGCAAGTGACGCCCATCGTATTGCCGGACGGTGAGGAAGAGAAGAATTGGGCCAACCTGATGCAGATCTTCGACGTCTTGCTTGGCGAAAAATGCGATCGCAAGATCACGCTGGTCGCGTTGGGCGGCGGCGTTATCGGCGACATGACCGGCTTCGCCGCCGCTTCCTATATGCGCGGCGTGCCGTTTATCCAGGTGCCGACGACCTTGTTGGCGCAAGTCGATTCCTCGGTGGGCGGCAAGACCGGTATCAATCACCCGCTGGGCAAGAACATGATCGGTGCGTTCTACCAGCCGCAAGCGGTGATCGCGGACACGACCACATTGAATACGCTGCCCGCACGCGAACTGGCAGCAGGCCTGGCCGAAGTGATCAAGCACGGCGCGATCATCGATGTGGCGTTTTTCGATTGGATCGAAGCGAATATTGCAAAGCTCGTTGCCAAGGATGCGCAAGCGCTGGCCTACGCGATCCAGCGTTCGTGCGAAATCAAGGCCGATGTGGTGCGACAGGATGAACGCGAAGGCGGGCTGCGGGCCATCCTCAATTTCGGCCATACCTTCGGCCATGCGATCGAAGCCGGGCTCGGCTATGGCGAATGGCTGCATGGCGAAGCAGTGGGCTGCGGGATGGTGATGGCTGCCGATTTATCCTGCCGTTTGGGTTTCATTGACGAGGCCGCAAAGCAGCGCGTTGTCGCACTGGTGCACGCTGCCGGTTTGCCGACCGTCGCGCCCGACTTGGGCAGCGAGCGCTGGCTGGAATTGATGCAGGTCGACAAGAAAAATGAAGGCGGCCAGATCAAGTTCATTTTGTTGAACCCGCTTGGGACGCCGCTCATTACGACGGTGCCGCACGAGGTTTTGTTGAGCACACTCAAGGCGTGCGTTTAATGGTCTGCAACAATCAATTTCTGTCATATCAATTGCATCGGATATGGGGATGAATCTCGAAGCGCACCTCGCACCGTATGCCGCGCATTCAGCGACATCGCGAGGACGGCGTTTCTCCGAACCTGCGCCTGCATCGCGCACCGAATTCCAGCGTGACCGCGACCGCATCATTCACTCGACCGCGTTTCGCCGGCTCGAATACAAAACGCAAGTGTTCGTCAATCACGAAGGCGACCTGTTCCGCACCCGCTTGACGCATAGCATCGAAGTCGCGCAAATCGCGCGCTCGATTGCGCGCAACCTGTACTTGAATGAAGACTTGGTCGAAGCGATTTCACTGGCGCATGACCTCGGCCATACGCCCTTCGGCCATGCCGGTCAGGAAGCGCTCAATGCCTGCATGAAGGACTTCGGCGGTTTCGAGCACAATCTGCAAAGCCTGCGCGTGGTGGATGAACTGGAAGAGCACTATGGCGCATTCGATGGCTTGAACCTGATGTTCGATACGCGCGAAGGCATCCTGAAGCATTGCTCGCTTGCGAATGCAAAAAAATTCGGCGACATCGGCCTGCGTTTCATCGAAAAGAAGCAACCCACGCTGGAGGCGCAACTGGCGAACCTGGCCGACGAAATCGCGTATAACAATCACGACATCGATGACGGATTGCGTTCCGGTTTGCTGACGATTGCGCAGCTGGATGAAGTCGATTTCTTCGCGCGCCATCGGCGTGAAGTGGAATCAATTTATCCCGGCATTACCGGCCGCCGCGCGATTCATGAAACGATCCGGCGCATGATCAATGCGCTGATTGTCGATCTGATCCACGCGTCGGAATTGCATATCCGGGACGCGCATTTGAAGACGGTGGACGATGTGCGCAATGCGGACGCGCTGATTACCTTTTCCGATGCGATGCGGGCCGAGGCATGGACGCTCAAGCGATTCCTGCGTCAGAATCTGTATCAGCATTATCAGGTCAACCGGATGACCAGCAAGGCGCGCCGCATCATTACCGAATTGTTCGACGCCTTCATGCAGGAGCCGGCATTGTTGTCGTCGGATTACCAGGCGGCCGATGGTGACGGGCGCCAGAAAGAACAAATACAAGCGCGCAAGGTTGCCGATTATATTGCCGGCATGACCGATCGCTATGCGATGCGCGAACATCGGCGCCTGTTTGTGGTGGATGAAATTTAACGGCCGGTGCTGTACACCGGTCTACTCATCCTGCAGTCCATCTCCAATAATTCTGCTGGCAAACAACGCACTATCGCAGCGTGCGCAGCGGATGCGCGTATGCCGGCCAGGCCGGATCAAAAAAACGCGCAATCATTTCCGGCGTGACCGCGTCCAGTGTCGCCGGGTTCCAGCGGGGCGCATTGTCCTTGTCGATGACAACGGCACGCATACCTTCCAGAATTTCGCCGTTCTCGAAATTCCGGCGCACCATGGTGCGTTCCATGCGCAGGCAATCGGCCACATCCAGCGCCGCGCCGCGGCGAATTTGTTCCAGCGTCACGCACATCAGCAGGGGCGAGCGCTTTTGCATCACGGCCAGGATCTTTTGTGCGAACGCACTGTCATCCTGCGCCAGCGATGCCGCGATCTGCTTGACGTCATCATGCGCAAAATGCCGGTCGATGCGGTTGCGCTCGGTCGCCAGTGTGCTGCCAGCCAGATCCACCTGATCCTGAAATGGTGCAGCGAAGCGGCGGACGGCCGCACGATGGTCGGCCGTCGTCGTCTCCAGCACGCTAGTGAGCGCCGGTAATTGCGCCGACGGAACAAATACATCGGCCAGCCCTGCATAAAGTGCATCGGCGGCGCCGATCACTTCGCCGGTCACCCCGAGAAAGACGCCGAGCTGGCCCGGTGCGCGCGACAAAAAATAACTGCCGCCGACATCGGGGAAGAGCCCGATATTGACTTCGGGCATCGCCATCTTCGTGCGTTCGGTGACGATGCGCAATTGGCACGACGGCCCGCTCTGCGCGATGCCCATCCCACCCCCCATCACGATGCCATCCATGAGTGCGATATAAGGCTTCGGATAAAAATGCGCAAGGTGGTTCAGCGCGTATTCTTCCGTAAAAAAATCTTCGATCGATGCGCTGCCGCCAGTGGGCGTAGCACGTCCCATGTCGTAAAAAAACCGGATGTCGCCGCCCGCACAAAAGGCTTTTTCACTCGAGCTCTTGATGACTACCGCGTGCACGCTTGTATCGTCGCGCCAGGCCATTAGCGCTTGCGTGATCGCGCGCACCATGTCGAGCGACAGCGAATTGAGTGCTTTCGGACGATCGAGCGTGAGAAGGCCGATGCCACTCTTGATCGTGGATTGGATGTATGCGGTCATGGCTGCAAATCGGGTGGGGGAAAGAGAAAGACTCCCATTTTATCGGCTAACGGGGTAGACCGAGGTAATTGACAGCCCGATGTGGGCTGGTTGCGCCAGGTAGGCAGCATTGACCGATGGGAATGCCTTGAGCACCACCAAACTCATCAATTCAAACATCGAGGAAAACAACAATTCTCTTGTGTATTGCTTTTTTTGGGGGCGGGGCGAAGCAGGCATTGCGCCGCTCGGCATTCAGGACACGCTCCAACAAGGCCCTTACCATCACCGGGATCGGGCTTCTTTCCATGAAGCGTTTCAGGATTGCGCCCAATTCCATTTTTCCACCCGGCTTTAGAAAGCAATAGAGTAGAAAATTTGCGTGCTCTTCTCCGATTTTCAACGACATCGCTTTTCTCAGTTGCTGATGTAGATTTTGGGAAATTTACTCACCTTGAAAGGGCTGGCAAAGCTACACCTATCATTCTTGACATGTTTGCAATGTATTGTCAAAAACACATTGACCGACGTCATGTTTCCCATCTACACTGCGCGCCTTGTTAAATTTTTGGAAAGATGTCGCGATGAATTTCGGGAGCCGGATCGTATCGACGGGTGTCAAGGCGATGTTGGCAGCGGTAGCGCTGCTGATGTCCTTGGGTATTTCTGCACAGGAGGTCATTCCTGACTTCTATCAAGACCCAGGGCTTTATCCGAACAGAAGCTATGTCAATCAAAGTTTTAATGAGCATATCGACCCATTCACGGGATCGCTGCAGCATCACTACGTTGACATCTCTTTGCCGGGCAACGGGGGCTTCGATCTCAAGGTTGTCCGTTCCTACAACAGCGCCTCGGTTGATCCCCTCTTTAGCTACGATAACGAATCATTAGGAGGAATGGGCTGGTCGATTCATTTCGGACGGGTGCTCAAGGCAAAAGATATGATGCCCTGTTTAAACCAGAATGCCCAGACAATTGCTGATAATCCGGTTCTGGAGTTACCTGACGGCAGTCGGCAGTTGCTTGCATTTACGGGTAATGTTTCACCTCTTATGTTGACGACGCAGAGATGGCGGGCCGACTGTAACAGCTCAGGAACAGGTTTGGCGGTTTATTCACCTGACGGTACTCGCTATGACATGACGCAACTGGTCAACATCTGGACTAGCGTTCATCCGGCTTACGCCTGGTACACGACCAAGATCACGGATCGAAATGGAAACTACGCGACCATCAACTACGCTAACGGAAGTGCTGAAATTACCAGCATATCAACCAATGACGGTCGGTCGATCAGCTTTTCATACACCGCCAACGCAGGCACAAGTTGGCGCCGCATCACACAGATCAGTGGCGCCGGTCAAACCTACAACTACGACTATCAGGCTGTCGCTAATGTCGTAGGCAAGTACTTATTGACCAGCGTCACACGCCCAGACAGTACAAGCTGGAAATATAGCTACAACGGCAATATATACAGTTATACGAACCCTTCCGCCGGTAGCTATTTGATGAACCAAGCCACTTACCCTCGGGGCGGCTCGATCAATTACGGCTATAGCTTCGTTTATTTTGATGCGCAAGCCAATTCGGGAAGCACTCCATCTACCGTGATAGCCAGCAAGTCCATCAGCACTGGCGGAAACTGGTCGTTCAGCTATGCGCCCGGCAATTCCAGCAATTACGACACCACGACGGTCAACTCGCCAAGCGGAACAGTGATCTATCGACATGTCGGCCCGAACTATTCAAGCTCGGGTACCGTTTGGATGGTGGGATTGCTCATGTCAAAGAATATCGGGGGCACACAAACCGAAACCTACACATGGGGCAAGCAAAAAATCTCCTATGAAACCTACTTTCGACCGGGTGCATTCGTCACCAAAGTGGACTCTGGTGAAACTAATGCGCCGATACTGACGCAAAAACAAATCAGTCGAAATGGCGCGACTTACAGCACGAGTTATAGCAATTTTGACAGCTACGGCAATCCCGGTAGCATGATCGAATCCGGGCCAAACGGCGGCAACCGGACCACCAGCCTGACGTACTACACCAACGCCTCGAAATGGATCGTCAAGCAGATCCAAAACGAGAGCTTCGGAAGCTCTGTGACCCGCAGCTTTGATGGCAACGGCAATCTCACCAGCATCACCAGGGATGGCGTGACGACAAGCCATAGCTACGATAGTCAAGGCAATATCGCATCGACGATTTTCCCGAGATCGCTCACGCACAGCTATTCGAACTACAGACGCGGCATTGCTCAATCCGAGTCCCAGCCGGGAGGCATCTTCATTTCACGAGTGGTGAGCGACGCCGGGAATGTGACTTCGGAAACCAATGGCGAAGGCCGCACCACGAGCTATGACTACGACGGACTCAATCGTGTGATTTCCATCGGCTATCCGACTGGCAACGGGGTCTCTATTTCCTATGGATATGGATTCCAATACAAAACGGCAACCCGCGGCAGTCTAACGGAAAGCATCACCTGCGATGGTTTTGGCCGACCCACCGGCATTACGCTGGGCGGCATCTCGCGCTCTTTCAGCTTTGACGCCCTTGGCAGAAAAACCTTCGAGTCCAATCCTGACAGCAGTTACGGCACCAGCTATCAATACGACATCCTGGATCGCGTCAACAGAGTCACCAACGCCGATGGAACATCCCAAATTATCTCCTATGGCGCCGGAACCAAGACCGTCACCGACGAGCTAGGCAAATCAACCACCTATTCCTACCGCGCTTACGGCGATCCCGCGCAAGAGTTCTTGATGAGTATCACTGCACCAGACTCTTCTGGCAATGTGAGTTTGTCGCGCAATGGCAAAGATCTCGTTACGTCTGCAACACAGGGGGGCTTCACACGCAACTACAGCTACAACAGCAACTACTATCTGACTTCGGTCACCAATCCCGAAACCGGAACCACCAGCTATGGACGCGATGCCGCCGGCAACATGACATCGCGCAGCGTCGGGTCGTCAGGTGCCACCAGCTATTCCTACGACGGACAAAACCGGCTCATCTCCGTGGTCTACCCGGGCAGCACGCCGTCCGTCACCCAGACTTACAGCAAGACTCACAAGCTGCTTACAGCGACTTCCTCTGCCGCCAGCCGCAGCTATGGTTATGATGCCAACGACAACCTCACCAGCGAATCTGTGACAGTGGATGGCATCACATTGACGACAGGCTATGCATACAACGGCCTCGATCAACTGTCGTCGATCACTTATCCCCGCTCCGGCAAGGTCGTCAGCTATTCGCCTGACGTGCTTGGCCGTCCCACGCAGGTATCCGGCTATGTCAGCAGCGTCGGCTACTGGCCTTCCGGGCAAGTCAAGCAAATCAACTACGCCAATGGAACGGTCACCGCCTACAACCAGAATTCTCGCCTATGGCCGAGTGCGTTCAGCACGCAAAAGAGCGGAGTGTATTCCGTCAACAGCAGTTATGGCTATGACGGCGTCGGCAACCTGACAAGCATCAACGATACGGCAGACGGCAGCTATAACCGCACGCTCGGTTACGACAATATTCACCGCTTGACCAGCATTAGCGGTCCATGGGGAGGCGGCACAATTGCCTATGGCGGGACTGGGAACATATCGAGCCAAGTGCTCGGCGGTTTCAACTTGTACTACAGTTATGACGGCTTGAATCGCTTGAGCAGCATCTCCGGCTACCGTGCCACGTCTTATGGTTATGACGCTTACGGCAATATCGTGAATGGTTCCGGCAACAGTTACACCTACGATGGCGTTCCGAATCTCACGTGCATCAATTGCTCCAACGCCTCGCTCAAGGTTGCGTACACCTATGATGGTCTCAACCAGCGTGTTTCGGTGACTAAGGCTGGCGTCAAGAGCTATGAGGTGTACGGTTCACACGGCAATCAGTTGATTGAATACACGCCAAGCCAATCCAACAAGCTTGTCGAATATATCTACCTGGGAGGCAAGCGCGTCGCACAACGTGTTACGCCTTGACACAGCCGTCAACTAACCAGGAGATTAAAAATGAAAATCCTCTCTCTATTTGTAAAACTCGATAACCATCCGTCCATTATTATGGCGACTGAACGCTACGCATTAAGTTTTGATAATTTCTTTCTGCGGCTTTTTACAGCACTTGCGTTTTTGTTTGTTATCGCCATTGGACAAACGCAGGCACAAAGCATCCCTCCGGCGCCAACGGGGCTGTCGCCGAATGGTTCGGCGCTACCACAAGGCGCGACCAGCGTCACCGTGAAGTGGAACGCGGTGGCTGGCGCGCAAACCTATCCGATCAGGGTTCAGGATACGACGCCAGGCGCAGCCCCATTGCTGTATGAAAATACCTGCGGCAATACTAATCTGGTCTGCAAGGATAATCCGACGGCCTCATACACGTTTCCAGTTCAAGCGGGACACTCCTATAAATGGTGGGTGCACTCGATCGTGTCTGGGGCATGGAGCGATCCTGCGTACGCTACCTTCACCGTCCCAGCGGCATCCACGCCTCCAGCACCAACCGGCCTTTTGCCGAATGGCACAGCACTGGCACAAGGCGCAACCAGCGTCACCTTGAAGTGGAACGCGGTGGCGGGCACGCAAACCTATCCGATCAGGGTGCAGGACACAACGTCAGGCGCAGCTCCATTGCTGTATGAAAATACCTGTGGCAACACGAATCTCGTTTGCAAAGACAATCTGACGACGACTTCGTATAGCTTTTCTGTGCAGGCAGGACATTCTTACAAATGGTGGGTGCATTCAATCGTATCTGGAGCATGGAGTGATGCGGCCTACGCCACATTCACGGTGCCGGCGGCGCCAGTCAACGCGCCGACGATCAGCCTGACACGTACACCATCGCCGATGGTTGCCGGACAAAGCTACACAACGGCTTGGAGTTCAACCAACGCGACATCGGTATCGTACAACTGCACGGCCAGCGGCACTGGATTTGCTGGCAGCGCCACCTTGGTTGCTAACGGTTCCTCCATGGGCACTGCGAATGCAGCTTGGGTAGGCTACCCTTCGACTTGCACGTGGACCGCAACCGGTTCGGGAGGCAGCAAGATCTTCATTGAAACGATGACGACAGTGGCCGCACTCGCTGGTGAAACCATCACATATTTCCACAATGATGTGTCCGGCACGCCGATGTTGGCAACTGACGCCAATGGCAATGTGCTGTGGAAAGAAAACTATCGGCCCTATGGCGACAAGCTGAACAATCAGGCGGCAGGCAGCAACAACAAGCTGTGGTTTGCCGGCAAATCCTATGACGGCAACACGGGGCTGTCGTATATGGGGGCGCGTTACTACGACCCGATGCTGGGACGTTTCATGGGCATTGATCCCAAAGACTTCGACGAAGGCAATATTCACTCCTTCAATCGCTATGCGTATGGGAACAATAATCCGTATCGGTTTGTTGATCCGGATGGGCGCGATGCAGTCGAGGTGGTCAAAAATTGGTGGAGCGCTTCGGTCAGCGGCTTCAAATCCGAGGGCCCTCTGGATGCTGCTCACAGGATGCTGTCAGGTTTGCCAGTTGAAGGCGCTGCGTTGGGTACAATTGGAGCGATCAAAGGGATTGGTACAGAAGCAAAATTGGCAGTAAGCGGAGCAAAGGAGGCAGGTGCGTTAACGAAAGCCGAATCTGCAATAACACAAGTCAATCCTAAAAACCTGATTTCCCAACAATCGAAAAGCGAGATGACGGGGGCCGTGGTTAAGCGATTAGAAAAAGATATGAAAGCGAATGGTTTTGACCAAAGCCAGCCAATCAGCGCGGTAGTGCGAGAAGATGGCCGTTTAGTAATTTCAGATGGCCATCATAGAGCGGCGGCGGCTATACGTGCGGGCATAGATAAAGTTCCGGTTGATGTATTTAACCCGTCCAAATAGGTGTGGTTATGGCGAATTGTTATAAAGCGGCATTTCTAATTCCGGCATCTGCAAAGAAAATTTTGGATGATACGGGCTGGGTATTTGAAACTGAAGATCGCCTACGCCCGGAGGTTTTGGATGTTCTTAAGCAAGTATTTTTGCTGGAGCAAAAAGAAACGTATCTTGGGATAGGGGTATATGTTGGTAATGGAATAAAGGTGGACGTGATTCATGACGCAGCAGGATTAATTGAGCAAATTTCTATTCAGCTTTGGACAAGAACAACAGAGGAATTAACTAAGGCTTTCCATGAGGGGGAATTTGATGATATGGAGATCTTCGTGCCTTAACGGACAAGGTAAGTAAAAGCGGTAAGTCAGCCTGATCAAATTGATTGAGGCTGACTCCGAGATGGTTAGCTGTTAAGGAAAAGGGCCGCGCTTGCGGCCCTTGGTTTATCGGCTGCTGGCGCAGCCGCTCAGTCAAGACTTGGAACGTTTGAGGCTGCATTGAAACGTATTGGAGATTGAAATGAACGAGAACAGCGAGAAGCAACCGGAGTGGGTTACTCGTGGGAAAACTATTCGAGAGCTAATTATGGAATTGCAAACGTTCGAAAATCAAGATTTGGAGGTTCGAATTTCATTGGATAGTGGAGAGACCCATAAGCCAATTAGCTTGGTGATCAAACATGGCGGATATTGTCAATTGGTTAATGGTGAGGGGAGCACAAGGCCCTAACGGGCATGGCGACTAGCGCCACCCCTCATAAAGCTTCCAGCGCATGTTCTGCGTATCGCTCTGTTCTTCAAGAAAAAAACGCCTCTCCCCACCGGGTACGCCCGAATGAGGATATAGAAGAGGCAACCGACAGCCAGGACGCACCTACGAGTTCGATTGCCAGCACTTGGTGGGGGAGTGGGGGATCACGTACGGTCGGAATTCGAGACGATGCTGGCGGCCACAATTTTGGTGAAGGTAACGCCCAGAATTTGGTGAAGGTAACGCCCAGAATAGAGGGCCACATTTCAACGACGCAGCCGGTAACCACTATGACTATTAAGCGCGAAATCAGAACCGCCTCTGACTTAAGTAAGGACAATGACATCCTCGTGCTGCGAAACGAATCATTAAGCTGTGCACTCTCGGCTGTCGCTATGATTTCTAGTTTTGAGCCAATTCCAAGCTCTCAAGCGGCGGCCCTTAATTTCATTGATGCTACAGTTAAGGAAAAATTACCCGACTTTGAAGCATGGCTGCTAGTCGGGCATGCGACTTGGCAGCCGGATACAAAAATTGCTCGGTATAAAAAATTGTCGTCGTATTTGGACTATGGGAGATTGTGTGCCGCCGAGGCGAAGCAAATAGGAGAGTGCATAGTTGAATCGGATCGAGGCATTAAATTCTTTGACGCCTTACAATGCAGCCGGTTTAATATTGATGAGATAGTTGCATTACAACGCGATGCGCGCGCATGTGTGTTGATCTATACAAAGAATAACGAAGCTTTGAATCTAGTTGAAAGATTTTTAAAGACTGGTTGGGATAGAGATAATCATTTCATCCCATCGATATTACTTAATGCTGTTTGTTCTTCGAATCTATTGATTTGTTGTCCGCTAGGCGAATTCGACGATTCTGAATCGGGTTATGCGATAGTTGGCCGCCCCGAAATTATTGCTAATCTTTGCATAAAAAATTAAAAAAACCTCCTCTCTCCGGCGTTCACCGGATGCAGAGGAGGTTTCTTTTTTAGCCGCCAGATCGCCGGCAAAGATCGAGGTAGTGTGCTTGCTCCATCGTAATAGCTTGGCCTCCACGCATGACGCGCATGAGGGATTGCGGCGCGAATCCAGCCTGTTTGTCGGGGTCTGGATATGTTCGATCATGGCCGCAAAGCGGGAAAGAGAAAGGCTCCCATTTTATCGGCTAACGGTGCCCGAGGTGAATCCGCGCTGCGTTGGCGGGCGCGGCAAGCGTGAGAAAATGGAATGAAAAAGGGCGCATTGAATGCGCCCTTGATTGCTGTTGCCGAGTTGCTCGGCACACGTACCGAACTATGGGGCAGCGGAGGCCGCAGGTTCAGGCAGGTGTTTTATTGCTTCGTGCTGGTGGTCTTGCATCTTCGTTTTGTATTTGATGACCTGCCGGTCCAGCTTGTCGATCAATGTATCGATGGCTGCATACAGGTCATGCGCGATGCTTTCCACATGAATATCCTTGCCTCGTAATCGCAAGTTGATTTCGGCTTTTTGCCTTTTTTCTTTTTCCGGGAGCTTATCGACGGTCAGAATAACCGTGACATCAATGACATGATCGAAATGGCGCTTGATGCGCTCCAGCTTGTTCTGTACGTGTTCACGAATGGCCGGCGTCAATTCGAGGTGATGTCCACTGATTGTGAGATTCATACAGCGCTCCTATAGATGATGTTACTGGCGGCTCGCAACGTGTTTGCATCGATGCGCTACGTGCGGGTACAGCAACAAATAACACTACAAAAACTACAAGGACTTGCGCAGATTCACAGGAGGAATTTTGAGGGCTTCGCGGTACTTCGCAACTGTGCGCCGTGCCACCACCATACCTTGTTCCCCCAGCATGTCTGCTATCTTGCTGTCAGAGAATGGATTCTTGGGGTTTTCAGCTCCTATCAATTGTTTGATCAGTGCCCGTATCGCCGTCGATGAAGCTTCACCCCCTGCTTCTGTTGCGACATGGCTGCCAAAAAAGTACTTTAGTTCAAACATCCCATGCGGGGTCAGCATGTATTTCTGGGTTGTGACACGAGAAATAGTACTCTCGTGTAAACCAAGTGTATCAGCAATCTCACGCAAGACAAGAGGGCGCATCGCGACAGCGCCATGCGAAAAAAAATTACGTTGCCGGTCGACAATCGCCTGTGCGACACGCAAGATCGTATCGAAGCGTTGCCGCATGTTTTTGATCAGCCATTTCGCCTCCTGCAGCTGGGAAGTGAGTGAACCCTCACCTTTGCTTTGCTTGAGAATGTTGGCGTACAAGGCATTGACGCGCAGGCGCGGCATTACGTCATGATTGAGCATGACTTGCCAGCCCGACTTTGTTTTTTTGACAATAACATCGGGCACAACGTAATCGGATGCGTCTGCGGCGAATGCAGCGCCGGGGTGCGGATTGCATTGCTTGATAACGGCCTGTGCCTCGCGCAAATCCTCATCGTCGCAATCCAGCGCCTTTTTCAACTTGTTGAAGTCGCGCTGTGCGAACAGAGCAAGATGATGTTCGACGATCGCCAGCGCCCGCCGGCGCGTGACCATCGGTACGCAGGGGAAGCGTTTAATTTGCAGTGCCAGGCATTCCGATGCGTTGCGCGCACCGACACCGGCCGGATCAAAGCTTTGCAGCATCTTGAGTGCAATCGATAACTCGTCCAGTTCGATTTCGAGCTCCGGCGGCATCCGCTCATGAATTTCTTCCAGCGCCTCTTCCAGATAGCCGTTGTCGTTCAGCGCATCAATGATCAGTTCCATCAGCGCGCGGTCGCGATGTTCCTGCACGGTCACGCGCATTTGCTCCAACAAATGTTCGCGCAAGGTCGTTTCGTGCGCTTCGAGCTGCGGTCGCGCATCGTCGTCTTCCGGGGCTTTCGACGTGCGCGCGACATCATCGAAGCTCCAGTCGGATTCGCCGTTGGCGGAGGAGTCCGCCCCTTCAGCGCCATCGAAGGAAGTCTCGGCGCCGGCCGGTGCGGATTCGCTCTCGGCACTCGAATTATTGTCCGTCGCCGATGCCGTCGTGCCGCTGCTCATGGCGCCATCGGCCAAGAGGCGCACCGAATGATCGAGTGGATCGTCAGTGCGCTCCAATAGCGGGTTGTCGGCGAGAATCTGCTCCAGCTCCTGATGCAGTTCGAGCGTTGACAATTGCAGCAATCGGATCGATTGCTGCAATTGCGGCGTCAGCGCAAGATGCTGTGAAACTCTGAGTTGGAGAGATTGCTTCATATCGTCTTGGTTTACGTCCGCTACATGCGGAAGTGTTCACCCAAATATACGCGACGCACGGATTCGTTGGCGATAATATCGTCCGGCCGACCGCTGGCCAGTACCGCACCCTGGTTGATGATGTAGGCGCGGTCGCAAATGCCTAGCGTTTCGCGCACATTGTGGTCCGTGATCAGCACACCGATGCCGCGCTCTTTCAGGAAGCGCACGATGCGCTGGATTTCGATCACGGCAATCGGATCGACACCTGCGAATGGTTCATCCAGTAACACGAAGCGTGGATTCGTCGCCAATGCCCGGGCGATTTCAACGCGTCGCCGTTCGCCGCCCGACAGCGATAGCGCCTGGCTTTCGCGCAATTTTTCAATCTGTAATTCGGATAGCAAGGTATTGAGCCGCTTATCGATCTGGGCACGCGATAAGGGCTTGTCATTTTCTTTTTGCAATTCCAGCACTGCGCGAATATTGTCTTCGACCGTGAGCTTGCGAAACACCGACGCTTCCTGCGGCAGGTACGACAATCCCAGCACCGCACGGCGGTGGATCGGCAAGCGCGAAATATCGGTACCTTCGAGATTGATCTCGCCGGCGTCGGACGGCACCAAGCCGACAATCATGTAAAACGAGGTAGTCTTGCCCGCACCGTTCGGACCCAGCAATCCGACCACTTCACCGCTTTCGACTTGCAACGAGACATCGCGCACTACTTGGCGCGCGCCGTAGCTCTTTTGCAGGCCTTGCACAATCAGCGTACTGGCCATTACTTGCCTTTCTGGTCAGTATGCGGCTGAATTACCGCCTTGATGCGTCCGGTGCCGGGTTTGCCTGCCCCATTTACCGAAATAAATTCGGCCCGGCTATCGTAAGAAATAAATTCTCCTTCGACTTCGTCAGTCGGCTTTGCACCATCCAGTCGCCGTATTTTTGCTTTCGAAAAAAGTTTCACCAGCTCTGCCTTGCCATCGTACTCAATGCGTTCCGCTTGTCCTTCGAACCATAAATCGGCGCCGCCATCGCGCTTCTGGCGAAACGTCGCGACCCCACCGGGTGCGGCATACAAGGTGGCGAATTGAAAGCCCGCCGGGTCCTGGGTCACGACAACCTTGTTTGCTTTCATGATCAGGGAACCGCGGGTCAGGATCACGTTGCCGCTGAAGGTATTGACTTGTTTGACATCGTCGTAAGCCATCTGATCCGCTTCGACGTTGGTTGGCTTCTCGGTGTCCGCTTTCTCAGCATGCACGATGCCCATGGCCGCTATATTGAGCGCAAGCAGAAGTAATAAAAAAATTCGTTTCATTGCAATTTTCTGACTAATTGGGGGCAGAGGAGTGAAGTGTTGAGGGCAGAGTAACTTGGCTAGTCTCGCAAAGCCTTGGCGGCCCCTCTGTCCTGCAATTAAACATTCCATAATCTTTAAAAAAATAAAGCATGCGGTTCGCACCCATGGCCGAAATCAACGCAACAACGGTTGATATGTTCCGCGCACATTTGCTAACAAACGAAATTCACGCGTCGCATTGTTTGCGAACATGCCGGTACCGCTCAACCTGGCCCGGCCAAAGGTAATATCAGCGGGCTTGTCTGTTTGCATGACATCGTTGTCCGGCAATATCAACAGGTATTCGGAAGCAAGATGAAAATGTTCGTTCGCGCCAAATGCGGGACGGTCCATTTGCACATTGCGGTACATGTGAATCTTGTTGCCGGTGTTGTCGACAATGGCGCGTTCGGCACGCATGGTCATTGGTGACTGGTCTTGGCCCAGGCTGTTCAGGACCGGTAGCTGGATTTCGAAAGAATCGTTCTCGGGATAGTGCAAAAGCTTTGCTCCGGAAATGTTGTAACGCGCACGCCCAGTCTTCGACATCCTGACGAAATTGAATTTCTCGATCATGTAATCCGGTTCATCCTTGGGGATGTCGGCGAAAGTTTCATTGCTGCTTCGGCGCAGCACTTCCAGCATCCAGAAACTGCCGAGGGCGAGCGCTGTCAACAGCGCGAGAATCACGCCCAGGCGTACACGATTGGCCGGTTGCCCGTTGCTCACGCCAGATAAGGCGCAAGCGCCGCCTCGTAGTTGTTTTGCGCGCGCAAAATGAAGTCGCAAATTTCGCGCGCCGCGCCGCGACCGCCGGCCGCATGCGTCACATAAT
>CAMLDH010000004.1 GCA_946478765.1 uncultured Oxalobacteraceae bacterium
CCCGACCACCTGCCGCCAACGCAAAACATATGGATGGATAGAGCAGCAGGCGATTGCCAAATGCCGGAAAGCGGTCTTTACGACCCATAGCGCCATGCATGCGTACCAACAGCGATTCCCGGCATCGCTGCATGAAAAATTCACGGTGATTGAAAACGGCTACGATGAAGACGGCTTCAAAAATCCGGAGACCGGCACGCCTCCGGATGTTTCGCCAGCCGGCGGTCCCGTTACCTTGTTGCACAGCGGCGTGCTCTACTCGGAGGGACGCGATCCTTCGTCTTTTTTCGAGGCAATTTCCACGTTGAAGACGCGCGGCGCCACCAATGCCGCATCGCTGCGCGTCATTCTCCGTGCGACCGGAGATGATCCCTATTTCACTGCGCTCGTCAAAAAATACGCAATCGAAGACATCGTGAAGATAGAACCCGCGATCTCTTACCGTGAAGCCTTGCGGGAAATGCTTGCGGTGGATGGGCTGATTGTTTTTCAGGGCACGCCCTTCAATACGCAAATCCCCGCCAAGATTTACGAGTACTTCCGGGCGAGCAAGCCGATCTTCGGATTGCTCGACCTGTCCGGCGAAACCGCCCGCGTGCTCGGCGCGGCCGGATTCCATGACATGGCGCCGATAGCGTCGGCCGGCGCGATCATCCCTGCACTGGAAGGTTTTGTCGCGAAAATCCGGAACGGCAGCGCGTATAGCGCCACGGATGCGATCATCGCCGCATCATCGCGCGAACATCGCGCCAGTGAATTGGCGCACGTCTTCAATCAAGCGGTCGGCTGTCACTGATGCGGGGTACAGGTCCCACCAGCGTTTTTAAAGGCGCGCTTCTGACCGTGTCGATGCGCTGGACCGATCGCCTGATCGGCTTCATCAGCACGCTGATCCTGGCGCGCCTGCTCGCGCCGCCCGACTTCGGCATTATCGCGATGGCATCGCTGGTGGTCGGCCTGGTGGACGTGCTTCTGGCGCTCGGCGTTAATGTCGCACTGATCCAGAACCGTAACGCGACGCCGGCCCACTACAACACCGCGTGGACGCTGCGCCTTGCCCAGTCGGCTGTCGCGACACTGGTGGTATTCCTGGTCGCGCCGCGCGCGGCAATCTATTTCAATGATCCGCGCATCATTCCTGTGCTCCGCTTCATGGCCCTCGGCATGCTGCTGGTCGGCATGGAGAACATCGGGATCATCACGTTTCAGAAGGAAATGCGCTTCGGCCTGGATTTCCGCTTCGTGTTCCTCAAACGCATCGTCGGTTTTCTTGCCACCATCGTCGCAGCATGGCTCTTGCGCAGTTATTGGGCGCTGGTGATCGGCACGCTGGCCGGCCGGAGTTTCGGCGTGCTGCTGAGTTATCGCATGCATCCGATGCGGCCCCGCTTCAGCCTTGAAAAGATGAAAGAAATCTTCTCGGTGTCGCAATGGATGCTGCTCAACAGCCTTGGCAATTACCTCAATCGCAATCTCGACAAGATGCTGGTCGGACGCCGGGCGAGCGCTGCCATCATGGGCGGCTACACGTTGGCCGATGAAATCTCGAGCATGCCCTCCACCGAGGTTCTGGCCCCGCTCAATCGGGTGCTGTTTCCCGCATTTGTCGAGGCCAGGCAGGATCTCGCCGAGTTGAAACGGCTGTTCCTTCTGGCGCAGGGCGTGCAAAGCATTCTCGGCATCTCCGCCGGTGTCGGCCTCGCATTGGTCGCGCACGAAGCGGTGCTGGTGCTGCTCGGCGAAAAATGGCTATTCGTCGCGCCTTTCGTTCAAGTGCTGGCGCTGGCAAATGTCGTGGAGTCGATCACCACCAGCGGCGGATACGTGCTGATCACGATGGGCCGGGTTCGGAACGCCGCAGCAATTCACTGGCTTCAAGTCATTTTCTTTGCGACGGCGGTGTTTCTGGTTTGGCCAAACGCCGATGCATTCCAGATCGCTTTGCTCAGGGTTCTTACCGTGCTGATGGGGTTGTTCGTATCGGTCTGGATGCTGATGCATACGCTACGGAACGTCCGTTTGCTCGACATCATGCGCTCGGTCTTGCGCCCTCTTTTGGGAACGGGTGTCATGGCGCTCGCGGTAATGTCAATCGGCGAGGTCATACACCTCGCGCCGCTTGCCACGCTGATCGTGAAAATCGTCACCGGGGTACTGACCTTTCCCACTGCCCTCATGTTGATGTGGTGGGTCGCCGGAAAACCGGAAGGCGCGGAATCGTATTTGCTGGACAAAGCGCTGGCCATTTTGCAGCATCGGAAAAAATAAATGACGCCGGTCAAGATAGGATTCGTACTGCTGTCGAATTCGCGACATCCGATTCCAAGCACCCGTATTGTCGCGCTCAACATGTTTCCGTTCCTGCGCGCGGCGAACTTCGAGCCGCACATTGTTTTCGAGCCCAGCCAAAGCACCGAAACGCCGGACGTCTCGGGCCTGGCTACACGCCTGGTGGCGCAAGGCTTCCGCATTGTCTTGTTCCAGAAGGTGCACGGCCCCAGCGTGGAGGAACTCGCGCGCCAGCTTTCCGCGGCCGGCGTCAAAACCGTCTACAGTGTGTGCGACCTAGTGAACGTCGCGATGTCGAGCGCAACCGACGCCACGATCGTCGTCACCGACTATCTGATGCATCTGTATCCACCGACCCTGCACGCGAAGATGCACGTGGTGCACGACGGTATAGAACATCCGGAGGTATGCAGGACGGATTCGGACTCGACGTCAGGCCGCGGTTCGCGCCGCCATCCGCTGCGTGCAGTGCTGGTCACATCAGCGGAACTGGATCGGCTACCGGTGATAAGCACGCCTCCCGATTGGCTCGAAGTGACCATTGTGGGGCGGTATCCTGCTCCCGGACAAATTCTGCAACGCATGATGGAAGCGCGCTGGAAGCTGCTCAGCCAGCGGAACACGCAACAACGCCTGGCATACCTGCGTTTTTTGGCAAACCGCCGCATTCACTGCGTAAGTTGGGACCCTATCGGCGTCTACAATACAATGCGGCGAGCCGACATCGGCATCATCCCGATTGAAACCTCATCCACGGAGGACTCCGGCCTGGCGCAAACCCGTTGGAAAGTCAAATCGGAAAACCGATTGACCATGAAAATGTGTGTCGGCTTGCCGGTAATCGCAACACCGATACCGGCCTACGAATCAGTGATAGAACAAGGGCAAAATGGTTTTCTGGCACGCTCACGCCTGGAGTGGATCGAGTATCTCACCCTATTGCGCGACTCGACGGTTCGGCACGCCATCGGTAAAAAGGCAAGGGAATCGGTTTTGCACCGGTATTCCATGCAAGAACAGGCACGGCGGCTGATCGAAGTTTTAAATGGTCTGACAGGCGTTCACGTTGCACCACAGAGATGAGCGCTGCGTACGGGGGACAAGGCGTAGCGCAAAGATCAATCGTGCACGTATCGATCGCGCCGATTGCGTGCGCGCACCAACTGACGTACTCTTTTAGCTAGTTACACAAAACCAAGATTGTCGATGTATTACGCCGTATTCTGAATGAAACTTTTAAATCGGTAAAATTTTCGATATGTCGCGGGATTAAAAAAAAAGAGGGAGGGGCCAAAATGCTGGATGTATTTTTTACCGTTGACGTCGAAATCTGGTGCGGCGGCTGGAACAATATCGATGAAAAATTCCCACGCGCCTTTCAACAGTATGTGTACGGACAAACGCCAACCGGGGAGTACGGCTTGCGGTATACCGTCAAACAACTGCAGGAACATGGTTTGTTGGGTGTCTTCTTTATCGAACCCCTGTTTGCCACCCGCTTCGGCTTGGAACCACTGGCGGAGATAGTGGGTATTACACGTGACCATGTCCAGGAAGTACAGTTGCACATGCATCCAGAATGGGTAGATGAATCGCATAAACCGTTGATCGAGCAGGCCAATGGCAAACGACAGTTCATGCGCGACTTCTCACTAGCCGAGCAAACCTCGCTCATTGCCGCAGGCATCAATCTCATCGAGAAAGCAAAAGGCGGCCGGGTGAATGCGTTTCGGGCAGGCAGTTTTGGCCTCAACCGGGATACGCTTCTCGCACTTGCGGCTAACCAGGTCTCTTTCGACAGCAGCTACAATGCGAGCATGTTCGGACCGGACAGCGGCATCATGCCCGGACAAACCCTGATTGAACCTCTCGAATGCGACGGCGTATATGAATATCCCATGACTGTTTTCAATGACGGCACACGCTCGTTACGACACGTTCAGTTGGGCGCGTGTTCGATGCGCGAGATGGAAGGCCTGCTTTGGCAGGCACTCGGGTCAAAACGAAAGTCCTTCCTGATTCTTTCCCACAATTTCGAATTGCTCAATGGTGCCAAAGACCGTGCAGACGAGGTCATGATAAAACGCTTTCGCGATCTTTGCCGCTTCCTGGATCGAAACCGCGACTGTTTCCGCATGCGCGGATTTCAAGGCCTGGCGCCTGCATTAGCCTCGACCCAGCCAGCGCCCCTGAATTCATCCATCTGGAAAACCGGCCACAGGATGCTGGAACAAATCGTGCGACGCAGATATGGCTGAGTTAGTGCACAACCAACATATGGACTATCTCGATGGGTGGCGCGGACTGGCAATTGTATTTCTGCTCATCGGACATTTTTACCCGATCCCCGGAATAAATTTTGGCAGCCTGGGGGTAAATCTGTTCTTCGTTCTCTCAGGCTTGCTGATGTCCAGGCTGTTGTTTGTCAAGTCAGTTCCCATTCCGCTTTTTTATCGACGCCGAATCTCGCGCATCTTCCCGGCTTTTTTTGTATTGCTGGTCGCGATCGTTGTCATTTTTCTTATCCTGAAAAAGGAGATCAACTGGTCGGAAGTCGCGATGGCTGCATTATTCGTCAATAACTACTTCCCTGGCGAAATCGGAAATGCGGTAATGCCCTTGGGGCACATCTGGTCTCTGTCGGTAGAGGAGCACGCCTATATTCTCCTGTCGCTGATCGCAATTGCATCACGACAGCGCTGGGCAAACCCTGTACATGCGGTCGCCTTTTTTACCTGCGTTTTCGCGTTCGCCGGAACAGGATATTGGTTGGCATTCAGCGGCCCCGAGCTTGAATTCGGAATGTGGCTGCACTCGGAAGTCTCCGCCTATGGGATATTTGTTTCAGCGCTTTTCCTGCTCATCCTGAACAATCGCAAAATCCCCCGGCTGCCTTTACCCGCGTACCCGGCCTTGATATTGCTCGGCATTGCGCTTCATTGGTGGTCGGTACCCAGCCCGGTACGCACGATTTTCGGTGTCGGGGTGTTGGCATTGACGATCAACCTGCTCGCCGAAGCACCGCAATCGATGAAGGCTGCGCTCTCGATTCCCCCATTGCGGCATGTGGGAATCCGGTCGTTCTCCCTCTATCTCTGGCAGCAGCCGTTTTACCTTTTGCATTACCGCGACGGCATGCCGAGCTGGATGGCGCTCGGCTTCGCTATCGCTGCCGGCGTCGCGTCGTTCCATTTGATAGAAAATCCCGTGCGCCTCTACCTGAATTCCCGTTGGGCCAGAGAAGAAGAACAAGCGGGTGCTCCTGTCGCGCATCCCATTCACAAGCTGGCCAAGCCTGATTGAATTTCATTGATGTTTGCGGCGTGAATCCATTACCAGCGCAGCGGCATCGCTAAACAGTTGCGGATAGACAGCCGCACACGTAGCCCTCTCTCGTTCGATACGCTGACGGTTTTCATCGAGGTTGGCCGGCGTAAGCGGAAAGCCCATTCCGCCCTTTGCGAACGACTCCTGCGGCTTGCCAAGAAGACGCGACAACACCACGTCACCAAGCGCCGGTTTGAAGTGACCGGCTTCCCAATACCATTTGGTTGCACTTGTCCTGTCGTCCCTGGATGGAATAATCTCACACTGGAAATTTGAAAAGCCGCTGAAGTCCCACAGGGTGACATGTGCATCAGGATTTACTTTTTTAATTGCAGCCACTTCTTGCGCGAGCAGCCGTTTCCATTGCTCGAATGCCGACCACAAACCGGTCTGCTCAAACATGGCAAGAATCTGCGCATGATACGGATAAATAACCAAATGCAATTCGGTTTTATCTGTTGAACTTGTTTCCAGAATTTTCCGCAGGTCTTCCATGTCTGGCGAGCCGCCATTCTCCGGCATCGCAAGGCCGCTCGATTTACCAATATAGGTGCTGGCATTCTCCATCGCGCGTTGCTGGAACAATGCGTAATACCCCTGCTCGCGCGCATATTTATTGTATTCGAGCAATGGATTGAAGCCGCGCGGCGTCATGGTTTCCGTTTCAGGATGCCGTTGAATTCGCAAAGTCTCGATCGCATCGGAAGCCGATGCCAGTGAAAAAATCGTATCGAATTTCCAATTCAATTGATCAACCGCATGGACGGATGTCGTGACGCGATTCGCAGAACCCGCCATCGTCGGGCTCTTCAAAAAATCAAGAAATTCGACACCAAGCACGAGCATCGCGGGCCGCTGTCCCGTGTCGCGCAAATACGCGATGGCCCTTCTTGCGGTTGACGCCCTGGTACCGGGTATCGCCAGGTTATATGTTGAATATCCGGCTGCCGTAAACCCCGCATAATCAGGATTGAATCCAATTTCCGCACGTGAATTCCCTAAGATAAATGCATTGGCGCGCGTGGCGCGTGCGCCGGCTAATTTGATCTCTTCCTGGTATCGCGCCGGTACCGGTTTGACATGATTGAAGCCGGGGACGTCGATCAGCCGATAGAGGCGATAGGGATCCACCACCACGACCAGCGCAATGGAAAGCGAAGCGCCAATGACAACGACCGCAGCACTCCATGACAAGAAGCGAACGAACTCCCGATTGGCGACCATCGTGTGCTTACCCTTAAAACTGAAAATATAAGAATTCCGCCGGACGGCTCAACGATAATAGACTGCCTATTGTGATGATGCCGATCCAGACCGCCCAGCGGACGTTGGGCCACCAGCTCAGGTATTGCGCAAGTGCGCCGCTCGACGCATCTCTTGCCGATTCATAGTCCAACGCCGGATCGAACTTATCCATGAGCTGCTGCGTGTTCGGCAAGAGAAAGGCAATGCCGGCCGCCAGCATCACCCACATGTATGTCTGCATGAATCTGGCGCCACCGCCCAGATAAAAAGTGACGCCCCATTGTTCGAGTAAGGGTTTCAGGTTCCCCAAGTGAGCGCCGATCGATTCCGGCAAGCCGACACCGAACACCGCCACCATTCCCTGCACAATCATCAGGGCTCTGGTGAAGTCCGTCGCGCGGAAAAACACCCATGCAAAGCAAACTGCGATGAAAGTCATCGCAACGCTCAGCCACTTCCAGGCGCGCGTGGAGCCTGAAAAGTTGACGTGCTCGGCAAACGCAATCCATGCATGATTTACCATCAAATACGTGCCGTGCAACGCCCCCCAGACGACGAAGTTCCATCCCGCGCCATGCCAGAGCCCACCCAGCAACATCGTGGCCATCAAATTGACGTACCGCCGAACCGGTCCTTTGCGATTGCCGCCGAGCGCAATGTACAAATAGTCGCGCAGAAAACGCGACAACGTCATGTGCCAGCGGCGCCAGAAGTCGATGATATTGGCTGCCTTATACGGAGAATTGAAGTTAAGCGGCAACTTGATGCCGAATATGCGTGAAAGTCCGATCGCCATATCGGAGTAGCCGGAAAAATCGAAGTACAGTTGAAAAGCATAGGCCAGCACCCCACCCCATGCGACGAGCAGCGAAGGGGTATCGGTTTTATCGAAAAAGAATGCCGCATGCGGCGCCAGGTTATCGGCGATGAGCACTTTTTTTGCCAGCCCCACCGCAAAGATGGTGAGGCCGACCGCGATATTTCGTGCAGATAACCGATAAGTCGCGGCTTCGTCGAATTGCGGCATCATTTCCTTGTGATGCAACACTGGGCCCGCAATCAGGTGTGGGAAATACGTGACAAACAGAAGATAGTGCACGAATCGGTATTCACGCACCTTGCCTTGATAGGTATCGACCAGGAACGCGATCTGCGTAAACGTGAAAAAGGAAATGCCGATCGGCAGAATGATGTCGAGAGCAGGCAGTTCTGCCTGCACAATGACGTTAATGCTGGAGATACAGAAGTCCGCATATTTGAAATAGGCGAGCAATCCGAAATCGGCAACCACGGCCATCGTCAGCCAGCGCGATCTGGCGGGTCCGGCGGCATGACCGATGCGCCATCCCGCCCAATAATTGAAACCGATCGACCCGAGCAAAAGCGGGAGATAGCGTACGCTCCACCACCCGTAGAAAAACAGCGACGCAAATGCCAACCAGCCCGCAGCCGCACCCTGACTTTTTCGTGCCAACGCAAAAAAAACGATGGCCGTGACTGGAAAGAAAAGAAAAAGAAAGGTGAAAGAGTTGAAAAGCATGGAGCATTATTCAAGTATTGAAAAATGGCGTTGGCGAAGCATACCAAACGCCACATAAAGTGCACCGGTGTTCCGATAGCGCATCGGAACAAGAAACCTAAGGGCCCGCGCAGCAATAAGGTAGGTAATTTGGGGGCCGTAGCGGGATGCAATGCAAGGCGTACGACGCGACGCAGTGCGAGCACTGCTAGCGGCGGACAACGCGGCAGTGCGCCCGGTACGGCCAGCAAAATTACCTACCTTATTGCTGCGCGGGTCCTCAACCTCGGTTTCAATAGCAGACGGATTTTACCTGCATGTACCTTTTCCAAACCAGATGCGCAGCACAGAGCCGACACGCCATCCCCTGGAAGATGGCGTGGCGCAGAATACTACGCGCACGCAGATAAGTCGATGGACTGGCGGGATGGGATGCCGGAAGGTTTGAGCACAGGAGATATGTCGTGCTTTGGTAGAGGCGCCTGCACCGGAACCGCGTGTCACGGGCTTTCGACACGAAGCGGGGGTATCTGCCCCGAATGCAACAAACATCTTCGGGGCAGCTCTCACTTGAGTCTATCTGGGCACAATGGCGAACTGAGGACCGTTCTGATAGTCGGGCTTTACCGCACGGCCCATGAAAATTTTCCACGCAAGCGCACCATCCGTACTGCCCGAGTCGACACTGTAGGCTAGGGCTGGCTGCATATTCGATGGATAACCCGTGTTGACGGATGAGTATCCGGTCATTTCGCCCACTTTGAGTCCCAGGTTGCTTGCCATTTCATAACTCGCGCAGGTCAATGAAGTGAACCCAGACGGTACGCTGGCCCGATACGCTTCTCCAAGGGTGGTGTAAATGGGACTGGTCGCGGTGTCTCGTATATTCATACTGTACATCGCGCCGACAATCCAGCAAAAACCCGGATCCACCATTCTGCCGACCGGGAATCTGGCCTTCCACGCCAGTAGTGGTTTTGCCCTGGAATAGCCCAACTCGGCAGTATGACCGACGGCAGATGTAAAAAAGTCATCCATCCAGGGAGCGATACCCAAATTGTTGTTGTAGCCAATCGCGCTGTCTTCCGTAAGGGCGCCCAGCTTGTTGGCGCTGGTATTGTTGGTATAGGTCTTGTCGTACCAATCGAAATTGTTCGATAAAAGAGTCTCGAACTGTGGCTTCAATACATCTTTATCCGGCGTTATATACGCAGCGTCGGCCAAGGTGCGCAGGGTCCATGCCTGATCCCTCACCTGTGCGGAATGTATCAAGCCTTTCACATTGTCGCGGTAACCCGGATTGGATTTGAAGACATTCCACATCGCCCAAAACTGCAACTCCTCCAGGAAATAATAATCGCCGGTCACCAGATAAGGCAGGTAGTTGAATGAGGGTTCGTGAGCAGAATCGACTACATTGGTGTTGGTGCAAGTGCCGCCGCACGCCGGGAACGCTTCGTATTTTTTGGTGACCGGATTGTAGGTGTCGCTCTCGTGTCCGAGAATCGTCATGTACGGATAGTTGACCAGACTGACCGGACGATCCGTATTCCGGTCGCGATAATGGGCAGACCAGCTGCCTGCCAAATCGCCCATGCCGAGCGTCGCCTTCTTCGCATTCTTATCCATGCTTAATAAATACGTGGCGGCCCAACCCGGCAACAGGCCGATATCCGGTCTGCCGCCGGTGGTTGGCATGTATGGCTGGGCAATGCCGGGCCCCATCGGCTCGGTCTTGGTCCCGGAGAATCCCGTCGCCAGGGCCGTCAACGCAGCGGACGATATGACGACCGTCTGGTCGTAGTTCGGTAATGCCTTTGATGCAATGAGATAGGCCGTGTTGTGGCTGATATGGGTCTGTGGCGCCTCTCCCCACCAGAAGGTTTTGCGCCAGCGGGCATGATGAAAATGCGTCAGCGCCGGTTTGGAATAGACGGTTTGACCGCCGACCAGAATCTGCGCGTCATAGGTAAAATTTTGCGGCCCTGCTTCATAGGCCCAGTCATTTTCAATAGCGACGTCGACTTTCACTTTCTTGAGTCCGCTAAACGACCGAATCGCGAAACGCGCCGCCAGATGCGGATGCACAGCGCCCTGTGCGGTCTTGAGAGGCGCCGACACCAACCATTCATTCACCACGGGGCCGGCCAGCCAAGTCGTGTATTTTCCACTCTTGAGCAAGGCATCTGCCGACGCGCTATAGATCTGTCCGCCGAGATTGACGTTCACGCTTGCAGTGAAACCGGCGTTGACCACATCGGCAGGCGTTGTTGCGGCTGGCATTGTAGAAGCCGCTGCCTTGACCAAACCGATCGTTTGCGTTTGGCCTGATGTCAGCTGCGGCAAAACGGCAGAGATAATCCCATGGCGCAGAGAACCATCTGGATGTGTGGCCTTGACATCGACTTGCAATGGAACTGTCGTACCGTCACTCAGTTTTCCTGTCACTGAATTCAACTGAGGAATGTCACCTTGCGCAAATACCTGACCGAAAGTGACAGGGACGTTGGTTTGGTCCGATGCGCCGGTATTTTCGATTCGAACGTCGGTGAGTGCGCCGGCAATGGCGGTACTTTGCACCGTCACAGGAGGCGAGACCACCGTGCTCGTGCTCGTGCTGCGGACGTACGTTGAGGCAATGTTGAGATCTTGATCAGAGGTGATTGGGGCCGTCGTGCTCGTGCTGCGGACATACGTTGATGATGCAGCCAGTTCAACCGCAGGTGAGGCGGAAGATCCCCCGCCACACGCCGATATCATACAACTGATCAGTGCGCCAAGAAGCAAGCCGGCCTTTGGAAGCAATACTATTGTTTTCATTTTCACTCCAATGCGCTAATGGTTCCGCGCCTTGAAGCAAGACACGTTTATTGCCGTACGGCAATAAATTTCAAGATAGTCCATCTGTGGAAAAAGTTCAACCACAAAAAGACACAAATTTTACATTTGCATTGCTAATCCTTTATGACAATGCAATCGGGCCGTCCCCCCTCACAGACAATCAATGCATAGATTTAGTTTCGATCTTCACAATAAAATTTGCACGCCTGAAAACTTATGTTGGCAATTAATGCACTTAGACAACAAACTCATTGTTTAAACATACCGTTCCGGCACAAGTCCTCTTACGAAAAACCGACCTGTTTTCTTAATTCCATGCCATGCAAAGCCGGTACCTTGTTCGACTGAAGCAAGCGGACAAATAGCATGCACCGGGCTAAACCATCCATATGCCTGCCTACAGGATGAACGAATGTAACTGGTCGCTGGATCGGTGAAGCGCGTAATGATACGATTCATTGCCAAACGTATCACCATGCTCAGTTGCAATGCATGTGCCCTTTACAAATCTTCCGCAGAAAGTCGATCATTTCCCATGCCTTCCAATGCATCGAGTTGTCTGAAACGCATTACATGGATTGCACTGTTGTCCATTGTCGTTGTAGCGGCCTTATTGGCATTTGCGGTAGAAAATATCGGCGTACCGCCTCGCTTGCTTTCCCCTTACATTGAACGCCGGACGTCAGACCACAATCCTCTCATCGTCAACATCGGCGCTTGGGCCGGACAGACTCTCATGACACTGGACCGGGGCGAATATCAATTCCATATCCGGGATTCTTTGCGAATAGGTGCACAAACCACTGTAGTTACCCCGGTTGCCGTGAGCAGTAAAAGCATCACTCCGGTGTTTGTCAATTCGGTCAATGAAGCGGCCAAAGCCATCGCACACGCCCAACCAGGCGACGTGATCACGTTCATGCCAGGCACCTATCGTTTAAGCGGGCCGGATATGAGAGCCAATCAGCCCGGCACAAAGACCAACGCGATCACGGTGCGAGCAGCATATCCTGGAACCGTGATCCTGGAACTCAACGCCACCGAGGGCTTTCTGATATCGGCCCCCTACTGGACGTTTGAGAATCTGACAATCCGCGGTGTCTGCAAAGAGCACTCGAACTGCGAACACGCTTTCCACATAGTGGGCCGGGCCGCGCATTTTATCGCGCGTAACAACATGATTCTCGACTTCAATGCGCATTTCAAGATCAACAGCAGCAACGGCTTCACGCCGGATCACGGCCTGATCGAAGGCAATACGCTGAGCAATGCCAGCGTCAGGAATACCAGCTCTCCAGTAACCTTGATTGATTTAGTAACCGCCAGCCACTGGATCATTCGGCGCAATCTGATTAGCGATTTCATCAAGGGACAAGGGGACAGGATCAGTTATGGCGCGTTCGCCAAAGGTGCCGGGTCCGACAACCTGTTCGAACAAAACATTGTGCTGTGTGAACATCTTTTGCAAGGCATTCCCGGTCAGCGTGTCGGACTTTCCCTGGGCGGCGGCGGGACTGGAAAAGCATATTGTCGCGACAAGCGCTGCATCACGGAGCAGGACAGCAGCGTCATTCAATCCAACCTGATTGCATCCTGTTCGGATGACGGCATTTACCTTAACCGCGCTGCAACCAGCAAGATACTTCACAACACGCTGATCGACACCGGCGGAATCACCGTGCGCTTTCCCGAGAGCGGCGCGGATGTGGAAGGAAATCTGGTTGATGGTGCGATCCGTAGCAGAGACGATGGATTGCTGCGCGCAACCGATAATTTTGAAACCGCAATGACCCGCCTTTATCTCGGACTCCATCCGGTACGCGACTTGTACGTCAACCCAAATGCACTGGATTTTGCGTGGAGCGAGAGCTCCCCCCACCGCCGTAATGCGCTCAACCCTGCTCCGCCTGATTTATGCGGAACGCAACGCCCATCACTGACAACCTATGGCGCTTTCGAGAATTTTTCTGCCTGCCTTCATTCGACAAAAAACGACAAGCTGTCCGTCACATCAACCACGGCTTTGCCTCGCCAATAGCAGGATCAATTTGTGCAGTTGCAATTGGATTTCGCGTCGCGCCTATTTGACTATGGGCCCGCGCAGCAATAAGTTAGGTAATTTGGTGGTCGTAGCGGGATGCAATGCAAGGCGTACGGCGCGACGCAGTGCGAGCACTGCTAGGCGAACTGGGAATTCAAGCGGCATGCCGCTTGCCAGTGAGCGACAACGCGGCAGTGCGCCCGGTACGGCCACCAAAATTGCCTAACTTATTGCTGCGCGAGCCCTATGTGTCATACCCTTCCATAGCGATCCTGCAGCCGCACAATGTCATCTTCGCCCAGGTAGCCGCCCGATTGCACTTCAATCAGTTCGAGCGGAATTTTGCCGGGATTTTCAAGCGAGTGCACCACGCCCACCGGAATGTAGGTCGACTGGTTTTCCGTCAACAGATATTCCTGATCGCCGTTCGTGATTTTTGCGGTACCCGATACCACGATCCAGTGTTCGGCGCGGTGATGATGCATCTGCAAAGACAGCTTGGCGCCCTCTTTCACCGTGATGCGTTTTACATGGAAACGCTCGCCGCTCTCGATCGAATTATAGGAACCCCAGGGACGGAAAATTTCACGATGCTCGGTGGCTTCCGAGCGCTGCAGTTTGACCAGGTTCTCCACCGTTTTTTTTGTATCCTGCGCATATTGCGTATCCATGATCAGCAGCGCATCCGCGGTTTCGACAATGACCGTATTGCGCATGCCGACCGCCGCGATCAAGCGGCCCGTGCCATGCACCAGACAGTTTTCGCAATCCTGAAGATGCACGTCCCCTTGCATCGCGTTGTTTTCGGCATCCTTGTCCGCGACCTCCCACAGCGACGTCCACGACCCGATATCACTCCAGCCGGCATTCAGGGGCACAGTGCAGGCGCGCCTGGTGCGCTCCATCACTGCATAATCAATCGCCTTGTCCGGACTGCCGGAATAAGCGGCGCGGTCGAGCCGGATGAAGTCGACATCGTTCTGCGCCAACGCTACCGCCTGGCGACTGGCGGCGACAATTTCCGGTTCAAATGCGGCCAGCTCCTCAAGATAGCGGCTGGCACGGAACAGGAACATGCCACTGTTCCAGTAATAATTCCCACTGGTCAGATATCGCTCCGCCGTAGCGCGGTCGGGCTTTTCCACAAACTCCAGTATCGGCTGCGCTTCCCCGGTCGATGATAGTCCGGCGCGTATATAACCGTAACCGGTCTCGGGGCTGAGAGGGTGAACACCAAACGTTACCAGCTCTCCTTTTTCAGCCGCGCGCGCGGCAAGCTTGATTGATTCGCAAAAAGAAATGTGATCCTTGATGACGTGATCCGATGGCAACACCAGCAGCAATGGGTCTTCTCCTTTGGCAATTGCATGCAAAGCAGCCACCGCAATTGCCGGCGCAGTATTGCGGCGCACCGGTTCAAGCAGAATCTGCGCATCGTTAATATTTATCTCGCGCAATTGTTCCGCCGCTAAAAAGCGGGATGACTCGTTGCACACCAATAATGCAGAACCTATTCCGTCCAGGCTTTGAAGCCGCTGCAAGGTTTGCTGAAGCAAGGACGCTTTTCCTAACAGCCGCAAAAATTGTTTGGGATAAGTTTCGCGGGATAGCGGCCACAAACGCGTACCCGAACCCCCACACAGAATCACCGGAACGATGTTGCTGGATTTCATCTTGATCGCCTTAAAAATGGATTTGTCTGTGCATCTGATTTGCTACCACAAAGCAATCTTGCAGTATTCCAATATATGCTTGATTCGTTATTTTGCCGATAGCCAACAGTGCGTTTATACAAGATTGAAGCTTTCCAACGTATCTGCTATATTCACACGCGACAATAATAGCAAAGCGGAAATTTTCATGGATATAGTAGGCGTTGTAGGATTAGGTTATGTGGGCTTGCCATTAGCGGTAGAGTTCGGAAAAAAGCGAAAAACCATCGGATTCGATCTCTCGGTCAGCAAAGTCGAGAGCTATAAACGCTGCATCGATCCAACTGGAGAAGTGTCGACCGAGGATCTGCGTGCCGCAAGCCAACTGTCGGTCAGTGCCGACCCCGCAGCCTTGGCCGCCGCAGACTATATTGTCGTGGCTGTGCCGACGCCGGTGGATATCGCGCACAATCCCGATTTCACGCCGCTCCTCGGCGCCAGCGAAACGGTCGGCAAGCACATGAAGCGCGGCGCCATCGTCATCTATGAATCCACGGTCTACCCAGGCGCGACGGAAGAAGTTTGCATCCCCGTTCTGGAAAAACATTCCGGCCTGAAATGGAAAAAGGACTTCCATGTCGGGTTTTCTCCGGAGCGCATCAATCCGGGCGACAAGGAACATACCTTAACCACCATTTTGAAGATCGTGTCCGGCGATGACCAGGAGACCCTGACCAGCGTCGCCAAGCTGTACGAATCGATCATTACCGCCGGCGTGCACCGGGCCTCGAGCATCAAGGTCGCGGAAGCCGCGAAAGTCATCGAGAATACCCAGCGCGATCTGAACATCGCATTGATGAACGAGTTGGCCATCATCTTCGATACGATCGGGATCGACACGCTGGAAGTGCTGCAAGCCGCGGGCACCAAATGGAATTTCCTCCCCTTCCGTCCGGGCCTGGTCGGCGGGCATTGCATCGGCGTCGACCCCTACTACCTGACCCACAAGGCCGAGATGATCGGCTATCATCCGCAGGTGATCTTGGCGGGTCGCCGCATCAATGACGGCATGGCCAAATTCATTGCAGAGAAAACGGTCAAGGAAATCATCCGCGCCGGCTTCAACGTCAAAGGCTGCAAGGTGAATGTGCTCGGACTGACATTTAAAGAAAATTGTCCCGACCTGCGCAACTCAAAAGTCGCCGACATGATTTTCGAATTGCAGTCCTACGGTGTCGACGTCCATGTGCACGACCCTTTGGCGGATCCGGCAGAGGCGCAGCACGAATACGGCCTGAAGCTGGAGAGCTGGGACAGTTTGCCGCGCGCAAACGCGGTGATTGCTGCAGTGTCGCACAACGAACTTCTTGCAAGGCCATTGACCGACTATCAATCCAAGGTAAGCGAGAACGGTTGCTTCATCGATGTGAAATCAAGGTTCAATCAAGTGGCACTGCGCCAGGCGGGACTGAGCGTCTGGCGGCTCTGACATGACAAAGTATCAGGAAACACAGCGGCATTTGAAGGGCCATCAATACCGCTGGCTCATCACGGGCGTCGCCGGCTTCATTGGATCCAACCTTCTGGAAGCTCTGCTCAAGCTGAATCAGAAGGTCGTCGGACTCGATAATTTTTCCAACGGTTACCGCCACAATCTCGATCAGGTAAAAGAGTTGGTCGGACCGGACGCGTGGCGCAATTTTGCCTTCATCGAAGGTGACATACGTAATCTGCAAGACTGCGTCAAAGCGTGTGAAGGCGCGGACTACGTGCTGCATGAAGCCGCGATCGGATCGGTGCCGCGTTCGATCGCCGACCCCATCCTGTCGAACGAAAATAACATTTCCGGTTTTCTGAACATGCTGGTTGCGGCCCGTGACGCGAAAGTCAAACGGTTTGTCTATGCCGCATCCAGTTCGACGTATGGCGACCACCCTGATTTGCCGAAAATAGAATCGGCGATCGGCAACCCGCTCTCGCCGTATGCCGTCACCAAATATGTCAATGAGCTGTATGCCGACGTATTCGCGCGCTGCTATGGAATGCAGTCGATCGGTTTGCGCTACTTCAACGTCTTTGGGCCGCGGCAAGACCCGAATGGCGCCTATGCCGCAGTGATTCCACAATGGATTGCCGCGCTGATCAAAGATCAAACCCTGCGCATCAATGGCGACGGCGAGACAACCCGCGATTTCTGCTTTATCGATAACGTGGTGCAAGCAAATCTGCTGGCCGTCATTGCCGAACGTCCGGAAGCGGCTAACCAAGTCTACAACGTCGCGCTGAATGAGCGCACCAGTCTCAATCAACTCTACCAAATGATGCGCGCACTGCTGGTGGACAGCTTTCCGCATATTCAGAAGCATCAACCCCAATACGCAAGCTTCCGCGACGGCGACGTACGTCATTCCCAGGCAGACATTTCAAAGGCAGCGAAATTGCTCGGCTTTGAACCGACCCATCGCATCGATGAAGGTCTCAAGCAAGCGATGGATTGGTACAAGAAGCATCTCGCGGTTAGCGACTGATCGTTCGTGCCATTGCATGAAAAAGGTCTGCATCTACGGAAGCTTTGACGCCCTTCCACAATCGTATGCAGAATTGTTCGGCGATACCGGCAGCGCCTCCAATGTCTTTCTGACCCTGCCCTGGTTTCGCCATCTCGGCGCCACCGTCCTCGGAAAAACCAGCAACCTGCGCATTTACGGCGTCGAATCTGACGATGAACATGTGCGGCCGCATTTGGCGTTACCGATGTGTTGCGACGCATCGGCCAAGCGGGTATTTGCGCCGCGCCGATTGACGTCCGCCGCCAACTACTACACATCACTGTTTGGGCCGATATTGGGTGCAAAAGATTCGTGCGCGTCAGACGAGTTGATGTTACTCGCGCAAGCGATCGCAGCGGAACAGCCATGCTGGGACATGATAGATCTGCACCCGATGCATCCGGACGCAGCGGTCTTTGCCGATACTCTCATCGCCTTTCGCCAGGCGGGAATGGCCGCCCAGAGTTACTTTTGTTTCGGCAATTGGTATCTTCAGGTGAACGGTCGCTCATACCAGGAATATTTCGATGCCTTGCCTTCCAGACTGAAAAACACATTGGAGCGAAAACGGAAGCAGTTGGCAAACGCCGGTCGCCTGCATATCGAAATTTTTCAGGGGGACGATGATCTTGATCGCGCCATTGCCGCATACGAAAAAATCTACACATCCAGCTGGAAAGAGCCCGAACCTTACCCGGCTTTCATGCCGGGATTGATCCGCAGCTGTGCGCAACAAGGGTGGTTGCGCATGGGTGTAGCCCATGTAGATGGACAGCCCGCCGCTGCACAGGTCTGGATCGTCTATAACGGCGTCGCTTCGATTTACAAACTGGCGTATGACGAACAATTCGCAAAATTATCGATAGGATCGATTTTGACCGCCCGCTTGATGCAACATGCAATCGATGTCGACCGCGTGCGAGAGGTGGATTACCTCACCGGGGACGAGGCTTACAAACGAGAGTGGATGTCGCACCGGCGAGAACGCAGGGGTATTGTTGCGTTCAATTTGCGAAGCATGAATGGCGCCTTCGCAGCGTTAAAACATTTCGGTGGACGCGTACTGAAAAGTAAAATAAGTGACAGAATTTAAATCCACAGAGTACGCAGATTTACACCGATTCTTCTCGAAATAATCGGTGTAAATCTGCATACTCTGTGAATAAAAAGCATGTTTTACCGCAAGCCCCCGAAACACATAAAGAATCCAATCCATACAAATGACCCGAAGTGAAAAGGAATAGAAATATGCGAAGCATCAGAAACAAGCAAACCACCATTGCCATGATTTCTGGAGTCCTGGTCCTCGCGTGTGCTGCGGGCGCTTGCAGCAAAACGCCAGACGCGCAAACGCTGGTGACTGAAGCGAAAGCGTACCAACAGAAAGGCGATCATAAAGCCGCCGTCATCCAACTCAAGAATGCGTTGCAAAAAAATCCCGATGACATGGAAGCACGCTATCTGTTGGGCACCATCTACAATGAAACAGGTGATCCTCAATCCGCCGAGAAGGAAATTCGCAAGGCCGTGAGCCTCGGCATGAGCCGCGACAAGGCAGCGTCCAGCTTGGGCAAGGCCTTGCTGATGCAAGGACAATTCCAGAAAGTGCTGGATGAAACCACGCAGGTACCCGATGCAAAGAGCGATGCAGAAATATCGATTCTGCGCGGGAATGCTTATCTCGCACTCGGCAAGAATGCGGACGCCAAGGCGTCTTTCGAGTCGGCGCTCAACGACAAGGCAAACGCGACGGCTGCCTTGATCGGACTGGCAAAGCATGCGCTAATAGAAAAGGACTTCGATACTGCCACGCGCTTGTCCGAGCAAGCCATCAATCAAAACCCCAAGAACGTGGAAGCATGGCTCTTCAAAGGAGATTTGCTACGCGCGCAAGGGAAGGTCGAACCGGCGCTTGCCGCCTATGATGAAACCTTGAAGCTCAAACCGGACAATACTTCCGCCCATATTGTCAAAGCCAATCTGGAAATTGGCGCAGGCAAGTTCAACGAAGCCAAACTGGATATCGATGCCGCCAAAAAAGTCACGCCTAACGGCTTGATTGTCCTCTACACCCAGGCACTGCTCGACTTCAGTCAAAAGAAAAATACGGCTGCGCTGGAATCGCTGCAGCAGGTTCTGCGAGTGGCGCCCGAGCACATGCCGAGTGTGCTGCTGGCCGGTGCCGTGCAGCTGGCACTCGGGTCCACGCAGCAGGCAGAGCAGCATCTGAAAAAATACCTGGACAAAAATCCGGCAGATCTCCACGCGCGCAAACTGCTGGTTACCGCACTATTGAAAAGCGGCCAGACCCAACGCGCCATCGACGCGCTGGCGCCGGCGCTGAAAGACGCGCAACAGGACGCCCAACTGTTTGTTCTGGCAGGTGAGTCTCACATGCAGGCGAAGGAATTTTCAAAGGCAACGGAATATTTTGAAAAAGCCAGTACGCTGGCACCCCAAACAGCGATGATCCATACCGCGCTCGGCATGAGCAAACTCGGGCAAGGTGAAAGCGCACGTGCAATAGCCGAACTCGAAAAGGCAACCAGCCTGGATGCAAAATCCTCACAAGCGGGCATCTTGCTGGTCATGACCCATCTTCGCCTCAAGGCATACGACAAGGCGCTCGCAGCCGCGAAGGCGCTTGAGAAGGAACAACCCGACAATCCGCTGGTGCACAACCTGAAAGGCAGCGTCTACCTGGGCAAGGTAGACAACATCAATGCGCGCGCCAGCTTCGAGAAGGCCGTCTCACTCCAGCCGGGCTACTACTCTGCCGTGGCCAACCTTGCGCAACTCGATTTGCAGGAAAAGAAACCGGACGCTGCCAGGAAGCGCTTTGAAGCGTTGCTCGAAACCGACAAGAAAAATGCGCAGGCAATGATTGCATTAGCGAATCTCGCAACATTGAAAGGACAAAACGACGAGGCCAAAACCTGGCTGGAGCGCGCCAGCAAGGAAAACCCGGATGCAGTGCAACCGGCCAAATTGCTGATTGCCCACTATTTACGCATGGGCGACAAGCAAAACGCGATCAATCTTGCGACCAAAGTGCAAAGCGCCAACCCCGGCAATCCCGAATTTCTTGAACTTCTGGCGCAAACGCAATCCGCCAATGGCGACAAGCAAGCTTCGCTCGATAACTACAACAAGCTTGCAGTGCTGATGCCCGATTCGGCGCCGGTCCAGTTCCGCATCGCATCGGCTTACGCAATCCTGCAAAACGATACAGCGGCATCCGGCGCTCTTAAAAAGGCGCTGAGAATAGATCCGAATTATCTGGAAGCGTATGTCGCCTTGGCCGGCTTGGAGGCGAAAAAGGGAAATTATAAGGAAATACTCTCTATTTCCCGGCAAGTCCAGAAGCAGCAGGTGAAATCACCGATCGGTCATGTGCTCGAAGGCGACGTATTAATAGCGCAAAAAAAGCCCGAGCTCGCGGTGAAAGCCTATGAACGGGCAATCGCCCTCAACCAGAATGGACAGTTAATCACGAAATTGCATGGCGCGCTCACGCAGAGTGGAAAAGGCAAGGAGGCGGATTCCCGGCTGGCCCAATGGATGAAGGAGCATCCTGCCGACACGCTCGGTCGCATGTACCTCGGGCAAATCAATCTCGCGAACCGGCAATACAAGGCGGCCATCGAGCAATTCCAGACCGTCCTGAAGGCCGAACCCAAAAATGCCGCTGCGCTGAACAACCTCGCCTTTGCCTACGATCAGGAAAAAGACCCGCGTGCGCTGGAACATGCAGAGAAAGCATATCAACTGGCTGCGGACAACCCTGCCATCATGGACACGCTTGGATGGATGCTGGTCGAGAAAGGTGACACAACGCGCGGCTTGCCGCTGCTGCAAAAAGCAAGCGCGCTGGTGCCGGCGGAAGGCGAGATTCGGTACCATCTTGTGCTCGGCTTGATCAAGTCAGGCGATAAAGTCAATGCACGCAAAGAACTGGAACAATTGCTGGCGACAGGAAAAGCCTTTCCGAAAATCGACGAGGCAAAAGCAATGATGAAACAGCTGTAAATTGAAGGCCTTTCCTTTGCAGGAAAGGCCCATAAGAAGTCCATAAAAAAAGCCGACTGTTTCGAGTCGGCTTTTTTCATGATTTTATTATTGAATTCTGGTGGACAGTACTGGGATTGAACCAGTGACCCCCGCCGTGTGAAGGCGATGCTCTACCCCTGAGCTAACTGTCCGAAGCCGCGCATTATCTCATAGATGGCGCAGTGAATCAATTCGCCGGCGCAGCGCGCCAAACGCAACTGCCTTTTGCTTCCTTGTCCAGACGGTCCAGCAAGGCTTCATGTTCCGCCAGTTCGTCGGCGGTCGCCGGCAGCAGCATAATCTCGGCCATCGGCAAAATCTCCCCTGCATCTCCTGTAACTGATACCGTCTCGGCGACTGCCAGATCGATCGTGAGGCTGTTCTGGCCGCGCGTCATCGCCAGATAGACTTCGGCCAGCAATTCCGCATCCAGCAACGCGCCGTGCAGTGCGCGGTGCGCGTTGGATATACCGTAGCGGTCGCACAAGGCGTCGAGCGAATTGCGCTTGCCTGGATGCATTTCCTTCGCTTGCACCAAGGTGTCGGTAATCCGGACGACATGCTCGGCAAAGCGCGGAATCTCCAAGCGGGCGAACTCGGCATCGAGAAACGCGACGTCAAACGGCGCATTGTGGATGATGACTTCAGCGTCGCTGATGTAGTCACGCAGTTCAGCGGCGATTTCCGCAAATTTGGGCTTGTCGCTCAAGAATTCGGTAGTCAAGCCATGCACCGCAAGCGCCCCCTCTTCCGAGTCGCGTCCCGGATTGATGTAGCTGTGAAAGTTGTTGCCGGTCAGGCGACGGTTAACCAGTTCGACGCAACCGACTTCAATGATGCGGTCGCCAGAGCGCGGGTTCAGGCCTGTGGTTTCGGTATCGAGGACGATTTGTCGCATGTTTGCTTGTCAATGACGTGAATGAAATGAGCGTGTCGTAGAAAGATATTGGGGATCAACGCACCGTCCCGACGCCGCGATTGGCAAGCGCATCCGCGCGTTCATTGCCGGCATGGCCATTATGCCCTCGGACCCAGCGCCACTGGATCGTGTGCCGAGCTTGCGCCGCATCCAGCGCCTGCCACAAATCGACATTCTTGACCGGCTCGCGCGCCGCGGTTTTCCAGCCACGCGCCTTCCAGCCATGAATCCATTCGCTGATCCCTTTTTGCACATACTGACTATCGGTGTGCACGATCACTTCGCACGGACGCGACAGCGCCGTCAACGCTTCAATCACGGCTTTCAATTCCATGCGATTGTTGGTGGTGTTGTTTTCGCCGCCGAACAATTCTTTTTCGTTTTCGCCCGCCACCAGCAATGCGCCCCAGCCGCCTTTTCCAGGATTGCCTTTGCACGCGCCGTCGGTAAAGATTTCGATTTTATCCATGCTTATGTTCTCTGCTTCACTTTGTTTGTTTATGAATCTTGTTTGTCGCGGGAACGCCTTGCGGCGCCTTTGCTGTCTGTTTGCTCCATACCGGCCCGATCAGACGCATGCCTTTGACGCGCTTGATGGCCTGCACAATATACACGGCGCCGAAATAAGGCCACCAGCGGCCGCCGGCTTTTTCCATAAAAGAAAAACGGTTCAGCCACTTGTCGGTCGCGCACGGCGGCGCATAACAGCCAAAGTGACCGCGATTGACTTCCATATTGAGCAGCTTCAACCAATCCTTCAAACGCGGCAGACTGATGAATTCACCATCCAGCGGCAAAAAATGGGCACCGGTCAGCCGTCCAGCAACCTGGCGCGCGCCCCACAAGCTGGCTGAATTGAAACCGCAAATGATGACTTGCCCTTCCGGAATCAGTACCCGCTCTACTTCCCGCAACACTTGATGCGGTTCTGCAGCGAATTCCAGCACATGCGGCAACACCACCAAATCGAGGCTTTGCGATGCGAAAGGCAATTCGGCAAAATCGTGCACCGCCACTGGCACTGCATTACCGGATCCGGTACTGGACGGCAAGTGGGTATCTGACAGCCATTTATGCGGCATTCGGTTGGCTTGCAGCGCGTTGATTTGCGGCAAACCGATTTGTATCGCATTGAAGCCGAAAATATCCGCAGTCAATACATCCAGCCGCGCCTGTTCCCATGTGCGCACGTAATTCCCGGCGGGCGTGGCGAGCCAGGAACCGAGCGCTATAATGGATTTTTCGGGTGACGGATGTGTCATGCGTGTATTGAGTGTATTAACTGTTCCTGCGTTTAACGACAATTATTTGTGGTTGATTCATGATGGCGTCAACGCCGCTGTAATCGACCCGGGAGATGCAGCGCCGATCCTGGCCGCCTTGGAAGCGCATCACTTATCCCTAGTGGCTATTTTACTGACTCATCACCATAGTGACCATGTCGGTGGTGTGCCAAACTTGATACGGCGCTTCAAGATCCCGGTTTTTGGCCCGCGCGATGAAACCATTGCCGGCATCACGCAGCCGATGACCGAGGGAGACAGTGCAACCATTCCCGAATTGGGATTAAGCTTGCGCGTGCTCAATGTGCCTGGCCACACAAGCGGGCATATTGCCTACTATGCTTCGGCGCAGCAATGGCTGTTTTGCGGCGACACCCTGTTTGCTGGCGGGTGCGGACGCTTGTTTGAAGGCACACCAGCCCAGATGACGGCATCGCTCGCGAAACTTGCCGCATTGCCGGACGCTACCGAAGTATATTGCGCGCATGAATATACGTTGTCGAATTTACGCTTTGCGCAAGAAGTCGAACCACAAAATACCGCGTTGCTGGCCCGGATTCACGCCGAGCAAGCCAAGCGCGACCGCGGTCAGCCCACTGTTCCATCGACCATCGGTCTGGAAAAAACGACCAACCCGTTCTTGCGATACGGCGAGCCGGCTATCGTTCAACGCCTGAGGGCGGCCGACCGCCTGAAAGATACGGAACCAGCCACCGTTTTTGCTGCCTTGCGCGAGTGGAAGAACGCGTACAAATAGAGGTACTTGGATGCAAATTAGATTGCAAAAAGCCATCCTCCTGGATATTACGTTTTGTAAATTGTCTTGACGCAGCAAAAGGGCATTACGTACACTGCCAAATTACATTTGTTTTGAACCGGCTGGTCGTGGGCCGGTGACACGCCAAGCGAGGGCCCATGCATCTACTGAAAAGAAAAATTCTTCCTTTCGCCGCGCTTCTGATCAGCGCCTCTCCTGCCACCCACGCCACCAACGACCTCGCCCTCCCGTTCTATACTTTGTCTCAGCGCGCCGCGCTGGATGCCGAATTTGATCCGAACGATCCTGCGCTGCAAATGCTGGGCATGGAAGAGGTTGATGTCTGGGACCGAATCCGTAAAGGTTTTGCCATTCCCGATCTCGACAACCCGCTGGTCGTCAATCAGACCGCGTGGTATACCGCGCGCCCCGACTATATTCAACGCACCACCACGCGCGCGTCGCGTTACCTGTTCCATGTCGTGCAAGAGCTGGAAAAGCGCAACATGCCGACCGAACTGGCGTTGCTGCCGTTTATCGAATCCGCATTCAACCCGGAAGCCTACTCCAGCGCCAAAGCCGCCGGCATGTGGCAATTCATTCCATCGACCGGCCTCGATTTCAAGCTCAAGCAAAGCATGTTCAAGGATGACCGCCGCGATGTGCTGGCATCGACCGACGCCGCCCTGACCTACCTGCAAAAACTGTACGGCTTGTTTGGTGATTGGCAACTTGCGCTGGCTGCCTACAATTGGGGCGAAGGCTCGGTGCAGCGCGCCATCAACAAGAACAAGGCCGCCGGCTTGCCGACCGACTTTAACAGCCTGTCGCATTTGATGCCGCTCGAAACACGCAATTACGTGCCCAAGTTGCAGGCCGTCAAAAATATTATTGCAACACCGGCCCAATACAACATCACGCTGCCGAAAGTCGATAACCAGCCGTATTTCGTCACCATCGGCAAAACCCGGGATATCGACATCAAGGTGGCCGCGCAACTGGCGGAATTGTCGATCGACGAATTCAAGGCGCTCAACCCGCAATTCAATCGCCCTGTCATTACCGGCAACGCCAATACACAAATCCTGCTACCGCAAAGCAACGCCGACAAATTCAAAACGAATCTGGCAAAATGGGGGCGTGCGCTGTCGTCGTGGAGTGCTCATACCGTTACAACCGCGCGCGAACGGATCGAAACCATCGCATCGCGCTTCGGCACCACAGCGGATGTGCTGCGCGAAGTCAATCACATTCCGCCGAAGATGCGCCTGAAAGAAGGCTCCACGATCCTGGTGCCGAAATCCGCGCAATCCGCTGAAAAAGACATCGCACTCGAACTCGTCGAAAACGCAACCATGGCGGTGGAACCGGATGTACCCGACACCCGGCGCATTTTTGTAAAAGTTGGCAAACGTGACAATCTCGCATCAATCGCGCGACGCAACAAGGTGACCGTTATCCAGATAAAGGCGTGGAACAATCTGCGTCAGGACAGGGTCGCCGCCGGACAAAACTTGCAAATCCAGGTGCCGTACCGCGTGGCAACGACAAGAAAGGCGAGCAAACAGGCTGCACACTATCCGCATCGCGCAAAAGTCGTCGTAACACATGCTCCGCATCGCAGCAAAGCAGTCATCGCCACCAGCAAAAATACAAAAAAGCAGCGCAGCTAACAACAAAAGGCAGAGCGCCGCAGCCGGGCGGCAGCATGAGTCGCACATTCCGTCTCGTCTTGTGGACCCATTTGATTGGACAATGGTCAAATTTAGTTTTGGCGACGGCACTATATTGATCATGAGCACGCGCCCAAAGACTGCTCCCTAAAAAGCAAGATCTCAAAGGATCGATTGCCGTGCTTGCCCCATGAAACCGCAGCGCGGAATTGACAAGAAAAGTTGCCCTGAAAGCGGTGACCCCCTACAATCTTGCACAGTTTGAAAAGAGTACCCAGCAATTCAACGCAAAAAACGATATTCCTGTACTTCATGCATCTCTGCGGCGGTTTTCGGGCCAGCAGCCGCATAAAATACAGTACGTACACTTGGAGTCATTCATGGCATTCTTGCAAGGCAAAAAAATCCTGATCACTGGTCTGTTGTCCAACCGCTCCATCGCCTATGGCATCGCCCAAGCCTGCAAGCGGGAAGGCGCCGAACTGGCGTTTACCTATGTCGGGGAGCGCTTCAAGGATCGCATTACCGATTTCGCGAAAGAATTCGACAGCAAACTGATTTTTGACTGTGACGTCAGCAGTGACGACCAGATCAACGCCTTGTTCGCCGATCTCGGCAAATCCTGGGATCACCTGGACGGACTGGTGCACTCCATCGGGTTTGCGCCGCGCGAAGCCATTACCGGGGATTTTCTCGATGGCTTGTCGCGCGAAGCATTCAAGATCGCACACGATATCTCGTCATACAGTTTCCCGGCAATGGCCAAGGCTGCGTTGCCGATGTTGCGTCCCAATTCCTCGTTATTGACGCTCACCTACATGGGTTCGGTCCGCACTACGCCGAATTACAATACGATGGGCTTGGCCAAGGCATCGCTCGAGGCAAGTGTGCGCTACCTGGCTGAATCGCTGGGACCGAAAGGCATTCGCGTCAACGGCATTTCCGCCGGCCCGATCAAGACGTTGGCTGCCAGCGGTATCAAGGACTTTAGCAAGCTGCTAGGCATTGTTGCAACCCATGCACCGTTGCGGCGTAACGTGACGATTGAAGATGTCGGCAATACCGCGGCCTTCATGCTGTCCGATCTCGCGTCCGGCATCACCAGCGAAATCACCTACGTGGACGGCGGTTTTTCGCATGTGATGTATGCGCCTGAGTAAATAAAAACGAGTGCGACGGCTCGGAGGGCAATACGCCTCCGAGCCGGACAATCCAAGCCCTTGCCAATTTGCCAGTTCCAAACTGGCTGATACGACTCTGCAGCAAAAATTTCTGCAGGAAATTCATTTAGCCTGTAGAATGCCGTCTGTGCATGGCAACATACATCGCACATCGCAGCATCGCAAACCCTTAGCATTAACGATAAAGCCCTCCCGCCTCCTGGTGTTGAAGTTTGAACACCGTCCCGGCGCAAAGCTTTCTGTGCCGAAATCTCTCAGAGTTTTCTCAGTTGTTTCGTTGGTACGCGTTGCATTTTTGCGTTCGCGCACACCTCTCTTTATTCGATGAGGTCGCGCAGCGTTGATTTTACGAAAGAAAATAATGACTTTTGAAGCACTAGGCCTCCACACGTCCGTCCTTAAAGCGTTGACTGACGCTGGCTACACCAAACCGACCGCTGTCCAGGCGCAAGCGATTCCCGCGGCGATTGGCGGCCGCGATCTGATGGTATCGTCCCAAACCGGTTCCGGCAAAACCGCAGCATTCATGCTGCCGGCACTGCATAAATTCGCATCGGCCGAACAGCAGCCTGCCGCCGGCAAAACATCGAATCAAGAACGTCAAGCGGCGCGTGCCCGAGGCGATCGTCCGCGTTTTCAACCGGCACAGCCGAAGATGCTGGTATTGACGCCGACACGCGAACTCGCGTTGCAAGTTACGACCGCGACCGACAAATACGGCTCGCAAATGAAGCGCGTCAAAGCGGTATCGATCCTCGGCGGCATGCCTTATCCGAAACAGATGCAACTGTTGTCCAAGAATCCTGAGATCCTGGTCGCGACACCAGGCCGCCTGATCGACCATATGGAATCGGGCAAGATCGATTTTTCGCAATTGGAAATCCTGGTGCTGGACGAAGCCGACCGCATGCTGGACATGGGCTTTATCGACGACATCGAAAAGATTGTCGATGCAACGCCTGAATCGCGTCAAACCATGCTGTTCTCCGCAACCTTGGACGGCGTGGTCGGCAACATGGCAAAACGCATCACGCGCGACCCACTCGTGATCCAGATCGCCGGTTCCGCCAGCAAGCATGAAAACATCCAGCAGCGCGTGCACTTTGTGGACGATCTGTCGCACAAGAACCGCATGCTCGACCATCTGCTGCGCGACGAAACCATGGACCAGGCAGTCGTATTTACCGCCACCAAACGTGACGCCGATACGATCGCCGACCGCTTGAACATCGCCGGTTTCGCCGCTGCCGCATTGCATGGCGACATGCATCAGGGTGCCCGCAACCGCACGCTCGACGCACTGCGCCGCGGCCAAGTACGCGTTCTGGTTGCGACCGACGTTGCCGCGCGCGGCATCGACGTGCCGGCAATCACGCACGTGTTCAACTATGACTTGCCGAAATTCCCGGAAGACTATGTGCACCGTATCGGCCGTACCGGCCGCGCCGGGCGCAACGGATTGGCAATTTCGCTGGTCAATCATTCAGAAGGCATGAACGTCAAACGTATCGAGCGCTTCACCAAGCAATTGATTCCGGTCGACGTCATCGAAGGCTTCGAGCCGAAGAAGACCTCGTCGGCACCGCGTTCGAACCACAGGCCGGGCGGTTGGAAGCCGGGCGACAATCGCGGCAACAGCACCAGCAAGCCGGGGCAGCGCACCTTCAGCAAACCGGCCGCAGCGCCGCGCAAAGATGGCGGCGGCTACAAGGGCACACGGTCGGGTGACACCGGCGGCGCGCGGCGCTCGTATGGCGATCGTTAATCGTCGCAACCACTGATCCATGGGGGATAGCGTAGTTTGAACGCCATCCTGCCAGGTTTGAAATTAAAACGAGCGCTTCGGTTTTGCCGAAGCGCTCGTTTTTTATTGTGTCAATATTTTGTAACTGCCGCCTTCCGGCAGCGTTTTACGCCTCGCCGGTCGTTGCTTTCTTTTCCGAAGCGATCGTGTTCACTTCTTCAAAATTTTCCCACGACAGCTCGGTTACTTCCACTTTGGGAAGATGCTTATAGTGCACCAATCCCTCGTTGATGTATTCGTCCGTATCTTCCGTCCGTTTGCCTGGCTTCGAAGCGTCTTCCGTGACTGCCGGGTTGCGTGCAGTTTCCTTGATCGGGAAACGCCAATAGACCTTGTCGAGTTCCAGACCACAGAATCTCAGTACATGTTCGCGCAGCGTCGCTTCGATGATGTGCGAAAGCCGGAACCGCTTCATCGGCTCCGACTCGATGAAAGCCGTGAAGCGCTTGTCTCCCGACAAGCTGACGCTGCCTACTGACACATCCACGCCGCTTCTGCGGAAATAATCGATGATGGTGGCGGATACTGCAGCGATATGGCGCTTTCCGCGTCGAATCCGGTACTTCAGAATCGCCACATAGGCGAGAGCAACCAGGATACTGGCCGCTGCCAATAGAACAATCCAAAAATTGGCTGAGCCAGTTTGCAAAAACATCCGTGTTTAACCCTACGGTCAAGAGTGCTAATTCGCATAAGGTACAAGTATCTTGGCGAACAGTACAGTTTTTGATCTTCAATTAATAACTTTTTATCACATATCGCAGCTACATAATTACCAATCAGTAGTTTAGCGCAGGAAATAAAATGCATGCGCCCTTGGTGCTGCCTTTTGCCACAAAATCCTGTGCAGCACTGCGGAAAATGACCGGAAAATCATGACTGTTTTTTTATTTGCAGGACTGGGTCACAAGGCACAAGTCCGGAAGCCAACAAAAATATCGTCGCGCTCAGGCATGAAAAAATTACGATACTTGGCAGAGCGCATCCGCGCGCTTGTTGCAAACGATGCGCCGCGCAACACCTGATGGGTCATGAACCATGGCGTTGAATATTCCCGATAGGCATCCGCCGAAAAGCCCCGGTACGGTTCAAACGGCGAACAAGTCCATTCCCACAGGTCGCCCCAGCGAAAAGCGGGATGGCCCGACAAGGCGGCAAATTCCCATTCCCCTTCCATTGGCAGCCGCCGCCCGGCCCACGCGCAATACGCCTGCGCCTCGTACAAGCTGACATGGCGCACCGGTTCGTTGGCCGGCAACATCATGATTTTTCCAAATCGCGCGCAACGCCACTGTCGGCCATCGCGTTCCCAATAGCGCGGCGCGGACCCGTCTTGCCGCATCAGCCAGGCGCGCCCGGCAGGTGTCCAGAATTGGGGGTTTTCATAACCGCCATCGGCGATGAATTCACTGTACTGCGCATTCGACACCAGCGTCGAGTCCATCGTAAACGACGGGACATAGCACGGATGCGCCCATTTCTCGTTATCGAACACGAAGCCGGTCCCGGCGGTGCTGCCAAGTTCAATCGTACCGCCCGGAAAACGGATTTCCCCTTGTGCCCACGCACGAATCGCGTGCCGCGCAAGTTGCGGCGGCATCGTGACACCGAGGGTTTGCAAGGTATAGGCAAATGCTTCGCCGTGCATGTCTTCATGCGCGAGCGCCAGCCGGTATGGATACAGCGCGTCGTCATCACTGGCCGTCCTGCTCAACTTGTCGAGTACGCGATCGAGCACTTCATGGCAATACGTCTTGAGCGCTCCGGCACTGGGCAAACCGAGCGTCCAGCGCGCATCATGCGGCACCGTGTTGGAGTCGAACCAGTCATCGCCCTTGGTCAACAGCGAGACGCGTTGCGCCGCAGTCGGATCGCTCGATTGCGCCTCGCGCAAAACGAACCATTCCGCGAACCAGGCAATGTGGCCCAACTCCCACAGCGGCGGATTGACGACCGCCAGTTGCGGCACTTTTCCAGGCGCATCCAGTCCCGCTGCCGCAAAACAGTCGAACAGCGCCAGCGTATAATCCCGGGCATCTTGCAAGGCGTCGGCAAGCTCGTCTGGCCCGGCGTTTCGAAAAGAAAGATTGGTCGCAGTCATCGCATCGCACCTCCTGAAATAAGGTGATTTCCGTGAATGAATATCCCATGGTCGTGGTGCAGACGGGATGCGATGCAAGGCGTGACGAGTGCCGTGTGGCGGGCCACACAAACGAGGAACAACGCAGCAGTGCGCCCGTATGCGCCACGAAAATGGGGTATTTGTTCACGGAAATCACCTAAGGTGGGTCAGAGTTTTTTTGCGCGGCTTTTTGCGAAAATTACTCTACCCCCTCTGATAAATAAAGACGCATCAGGAAGCCTTCTTGAGCAAGCCGCATATCGTCATTATCAGCCCCGCACTGGCAAAAGCCAATAACGGTAACTGGCAAACAGCACGCCGCTGGGCACGATTTCTGCGCCAACACTTTCGCGTGACGCTTACCCCGGAAACCGATGCTTCGTTCACCCATGCGGCACCGGATGCGATCATTGCGCTGCACGCACGCCGTTCGGCCGCCGCCATTGCCGCCTTTGCCGCCGCCCATCCTTCCCGGCCTGTCATTCTGGTGCTGACCGGCACCGATTTATATCGCGATATCCATACCGATGACTCTGCAAAACATTCGCTGCGATTGGCAACGCGTCTGGTTGTGTTGCAACAGGCAGGCACACAAGAACTGGAACCGCTGCTGCAAAGGAAAACCACGGTGATTTATCAGTCCGCACCATCGCTCAAATCTGTTCCTCGCAACATCGATGCACGCCATTTCGATGTCACGATGATCGGCCATTTGCGCGACGAGAAGGATCCGGCGACGTTCATGCGCGCTGCAAAATTGCTGGCATCGCCGTACGTCCGATTGATCCATATCGGCACGGCGCTCGATCCGCTGCTCGATGCAGAAGCCGAAGCAACGCAGCGCGAACATGCGCGTTACCGCTGGCTCGGCAATGTGCCGCATGCAAGAACACGCCAACTTCTGAAGCGCAGTCAATTGATGGTGATCACATCGCGCATGGAGGGCGGCGCCAACGTCATCATCGAAGCCGTCACCAGCGGCGTGCCGGTATTGGCGAGCGACATGTCCGGCAATCGCGGCATGCTGGGGCAGGACTATGCCGGCTATTTTCCCGTCGGCGACAGTCACGCCTTGGCATGCATGATCGATCGCGCGGCGACCGATGCTTCATTCTATGGACGGCTGCAATCGCAATGCGCGGCCCGCGCGCCGCTCTTTTCACCGGAGCGGGAAAAAGCGGCAGTGTTGCAGTTGGTGGATAATCTCGTCAATCCGAAATCACCTCCAACGGGACAATAAATCATGAACGCGCCTACCGACTCGAACATCAAACTCACCTCCTTTTCCCATGGCGGCGGCTGCGGCTGCAAGATCGCCCCCGGCATCCTGGCGGAAATCCTGAAAAAATCAACCGGCTTCCCGGTGCCGAAGGAATTAATGGTCGGCATCGAGACTGCGGACGACGCGGCAGTCTACAAACTCAATGACGAGCAGGCGCTCATTGCCACCACCGATTTTTTCATGCCGATCGTCGACGATCCATACGACTTCGGCCGCATCGCAGCGACCAATGCGATTTCGGATGTCTATGCGATGGGCGGCACGCCGATCATGGCACTGGCGTTGGTCGGCATGCCGATCAACAAGTTGCCGATCGACGTCATCGGCAAGATCATCCAGGGCGGCGAATCGATTTGCGCGGAAGCAGGCATCCCGATTGCCGGCGGCCACACGATCGACTCGGTCGAGCCAATATATGGACTGGTTGTACTGGGCCTGGTGCATCCGTCGAAAGTCAAACGCAATGCCGATGCCAAGGCCGGGGACACACTTATTCTGGGCAAGCCATTAGGCGTTGGCATCCTGTCCGCTGCCCTCAAAAAGAATGTGCTCGATGCAGCCGGCTATGCAGCGATGATCGAAAACACAACCAAGCTCAACAAGCCCGGCAAGGCTTTATCCGACTTGACTGGCGTGCACGCCCTGACCGATGTGACCGGCTTCGGTTTGCTGGGACATTTGCTGGAGTTGGCGCGCGGCGCCGGACTGACCGCGAAATTGAATATGGCGCAGATTCCGCTATTGCCAAATACACAACAATTGGCGGAGAGTGGTTGTATCACCGGCGCATCCGGCCGCAACTGGGCCGGCTACGGCAACGACGTCGAACTGGCCGATGCCATTTCGCCAGTGCAGCAAATGCTGCTGACCGATCCGCAAACTTCCGGCGGACTGCTGGTGTCGTGCGCTGCGAGTGCGGTCGACGAAGTGTTGGCGCTATTCCGGCGCGAAGGATTCGCGCACGCAGCAGTCATCGGTGAAATGGTGGCCGGCCCAGCCAAAATTCAGGTGAATGCATAGTACTTGTAGAAAAATGCGCATCGCTCCTTGACAAACATGGGTCACTTCTCATAAAGTCGACCTATGTTTTTCGCAAAATCCATTTCCCTCGTTCTACCGCACATTGCCAGCGCCCTGCTAGCGATGCTGCTACCGCTATCGCTACTACAAGCGCTCTAATTCCCCCCCGTTTCGTTGTTTTCCTCTGGCGCACATTAGCCAGCACACAAAAGTTTCCCAAGGTCCGCGACCATGCATTTCAAGTCGATCCGCGCAATGCTCATCAATGGTGATTTCATCGCCGTGATGATCTTTGCACGTGCGCTTGCGCTGCTACCACTACCGATCGGTTGCCTGGCCTCGCGTTAAGTGGCCGTCA